>JAITPL010000224.1 GCA_031289445.1 Tannerella sp. | reverse complement strand
TGGCAGATGACAATCCACGATTGGCAGATGACAATCCACGATTGGCAGATGACAATCCACGATTGGCAGATGACAATCTACGATTGGCAGATGACAATCCACGATTGGAACATGCCAATTTATATAAATACATGTTTTTTTGATTATCAAACACAGGGTTTTACCGGTGAGCCAGGATCACCCAAACATTATCAAGGGCGACCGCAAGGGATCGCTCCTACACGATTACAATAGGATTGTGCTTGCGCCATTGTTATGTGCGCAACCAATTTCTACCTTCTAATTTCTACCTTCTTCCCCCGTGTATTACACGAATTTTTCGCGTTTTTGAAGATTGAGGAGGCCGATTAGAAGGAAGATAATAGCGGCAGTTGCAAGGAACAAACGGCTCTCAAGTATGGTACTTTGCCAGATGACCGGATGCACGTTGGTGGGGAGTGTGAAAGGGTTGAGAAAAACGTTCCAGAGCGATGTGCTGAGGAAATCCGCGGCGTTCATAAAGATGAAAAAGAGAAGACCAAGTACTATCATTATAACCGCCGTACCGTTGCCGCTGCGAGTGATTGTCGAGAACATAAAGGCGAGGTTGCCGAAAAACAGCATCGGAAAGATGAGCTGGGCAGCCATCTCGAAAACGTTGACAGGGTAAAGCAACAGGCGGGCCATATAGGCAAAAAGAAGTATGATAAAATAGTTGGCTACATAGACCATCAACATGCGCACTCCCCAGACCTTGTAACGATAGTTGGGGATGCCGAATATGATTTCGAGGATACGGTTGTCTTCGTCATTCTGTATGCCGAAAACGACAGGATAGAAAATCAGCAGCAGACAGGGAAACATCAACAGACTGTAGATGCTTCCCTCGTTGATTTCCTCGCGATTCCACGCCAACTGAAACATAAAGAAAGCGAAGAATGCAAAGGCGGCAAGCAGGAACCAGAAAAACTTACCTGCAAAAATAATCTTCAGGTTGTAGCGAATGATGCTGCTTACGAGTGTAATATACTTATTTCGAGCCATAATTTTTAATTTCTAACTTATAGTTTTTAACTTCTAACTTCTACCTTCTAAAGTTTCACATATTCTTTAGCAGACACAAGTAGGCGTCTTCAAGGTTGGCTTCTACTTGCACAGCGCCTGTGTATGGTTGGTTTGCAGAGAGGTAGCGCACCTGTATATGGTCGCCGTCCTGAATATTATGCACGACGAGCGCCTTGTCGAGTTCGCGGTCGAAAGAATCCTTGTCGATGCGGAACTGCCATACCTTGCCGGTAGCCATGCCGACCATCTCTTCAGGTTCGCCGAAATACTTGAGGTCGCCCTTATTGATAACCACAACCTGATTACAGGACGATGATATATCCTCGATGATATGCGTCGAGAAGATAACGATACGGTCGCGGCTGAGTTCAACCAGCAGGTTACGGAAGCGTATGCGTTCGCGGGGGTCGAGGCCGGCGGTAGGCTCATCGACGACGAGGATACGCGGAAGATGCAGCAGTATCAGCGCTATACCGATACGTTGCTTCATACCGCCGGAGAAAGAGCCGATCTTATCATCGCGCCGGTCGTACATGTGAACTGCCTTGAGCACATATTCAATACGTTCGGCGCGTTTCTCCGGGTCGGTCAGGCCTTTAAGGATAGCCTGATAATCCAGAAACTCCCATTCCGACATATTTTCATAAGTACCGAACTCCTGAGGCAGGAAACCGATAAGACTTTGCAACTCTTCACGATAAACACGTGTATCGAGGCCGTTAATCCAGATAGAGCCGTAGCTCTGTTCGAGAATACCGGTGATAATACGCATGAAAGTTGACTTGCCGGCGCCGTTAGGTCCGAGCAAACCGAACATGCCGGTCTTGATATTGAACGAGATACCGCGCAGAGCCTTAAACGGACGGCGTCGTTTGCCAATCAGCGGCACGCTCATCACAAGGCGATAGAGCGAGCGCCGGAGGCCTGCAAAGCGTCCTGTTATGCGTTCGATATTGATATTCTTCTCATAGACACGTTGCGAAGTAACATATATGGCAAGTCCCAGCGCCCAGATAATGGCGATAACAGCCGTCATTGAAGGGTTATCGAGTTTTTTAAAGAAACCGAACAGTATAAGCAGGGGCAAAGACCAGAAAATAACGCGGTTGAGATAGCGCACCGTCTTGCTTGCGGCGAAGCGATAAAAGAGGTAAGTGCGAATCTTGCGCCAGAGGACAAGCGTCGCTGAATAGAGGGCGATGGAAAGGACAAAAATCCACAGTTTATCTTCGAGATAGATGTAGGTGAAATAAATCCCGAAGCCCCAGAGCGCAAATTGCCATAGCAGACCGACAAAATCTTTAAGAGAGTGATATTCGGTAGCCAGACCCAGACGTTTACGCAGCAGCAAACCGCTGTTCCATTGCCGCGAGAAAAACCCTGCGCGGTCGTAGATTTTCACTACATTACGGATAACGATACTTATTTCCTTCGAGGGGTCAACCACGTCGGATTTGGCACGTCGGAGGCTTGTCTGCGCAAAGTAGGTAGAGCCGGGCACAAGGATGATGAGACCGACGAAATAAAGCGCCTGCCACAACATGCCGTAAGCATAGAAATAGATGCAGGCAGTACCGATAAGCACGAGCGCGAGGTGGAACAGTTTCACTTTCAGCGAGAGAGTGCGATACCAAGCCATAGCATTTTCGAGAGCCACGCAAACCGTAGGAATGATGATAAGAGTGAGCAGGGTAGAGAAGGCAAGCCCGCCGATGACCGTGATAGCAAAGGGAGCGCCGATAGCGCCTGCGTATTCGTTATCGCCCATGGCGAGCGGGAACATGGCAATGATAGTGGTGATACTTGTTATCAGGATAGGCCGTACCCGCGAAAGTCCTGCCGTCATCAGCGCACGTTCCCGCCGGAAACCGCGTGCGCGAAGGATATTGGCATAGTCGATAAGGATGATGCCGTTATTGACCACCACGCCGAGCAGAATAAGAAAACCTGTCAGAGTGTTGGCCGAGAGCAGACCGTTGCCTGTCATCATCAGCGCCAGCATCGAGCCGATAGCCGCGAGCGGTATAGAGAAAAGCAGGACAAAAGGCGTCGAGACCGATTCAAATACGCAAGCCAGAATCATGAAAATAAGGATGAAAGCAGCGAGGATAAGGAACTTGAACTCGGCGAAAAGGTCTTCTTCATGAATGACTTCGATAGCGATACCTGCGGGCAGGTTGTAGCCGGCAATCAGTTCGTCGATATCGTTGCGGTAGCCTTCGAGCAGGGAGTTTGAGCCTTCGACGCTGCGTATAAAGTTGTAACTCACTTCGAGTTGCTTGTCCTGATTAACGCGGGTGATACGCGAGCGGCCATAGCCTTTATTGACCGAAGCGAGGTCGCGCAGGTTATGTGCCCCGCCGTTAGAGTTCAGAATCTGCACGACGTTAAGGTCGTCAATCGTTTTTTGTTTTTTCTGTTCTTCCTCCTCCTCTTCGGGCGTACGGTCGCGGATAATAATATCGTAGGATTCATCACCCACCTTGAAAGTCGAGCCGGACGAAAATTCGGTATTGAGAGCAGCCAGACCTTGAGTTATATTCGTCCGGTTAATCTCGTAGGAAGTGAGCAGCACCTGGTCGAAATCGAGCGTAACCTCAGGCTGCCGGCGCGTATATGACACTCTCGAAGCGCGTATAAAATCCTGTTCTTCGAGATAATACCTTATATCTTCGCCCACAAGTTGCATCATGTCGTAATCCGAGCCTTTGATAACAATCCTTTCGCGGTTTTCGCCTATGCCGAGCATACTCATGAACGAGAGCGCGCCGCTCATATCGCCGCCGCTACTGCCGCCGCCCATAGCCTCCGAAACCGAAATCTCGGCGCCTTCCAACTGCGGAATCTTCGATTGCAGGTCGGCCTTAATTTCCGAAAGGCTGCGGTTGGCTATTTCCTTGTAGTCTTCCTGCAAAACCAGCGTCAGGGTAGCCTGTTCCTCGTTGATACGGGCTATGATATCTTTCTTTTCGGGTATGTCGCCAAGCCGTTCTTCTATGACCTTTACCACCTTGTCGGCAGTTTCGAGGGTCGAGCCGGTACGCATTGTAACATACACGTTGAAGCGGTCGGAATCGACTTCCTTGTTTTGTTGCACGGTAGTAGCGAGCGAGATGATAAGGGTCAGAAACAGCGCTACCAAAGAGCCGAAAATCACTACTCCCGGATTGCGCATACAGGTTTTAAGCAGTACCAGATAAATCTGTACAGGCCGCTGTGCAAGCGAAACCTTCTCGTAGAAGACCGATTTATTGTTTTTGCGCTTCAATACTGCGTAGGCCGTCATCGGGACAAAAAGCAGCGCAACCGTCATGGAAACCAAGAGCGTCGAAATAATAGAGACTCCGATATGGTCGCCAATCAATTTAATAAGGAAATTATCCGTAAATACAAATGGCAGAAAAACGGTTACGGTAGTAAGCGTCGCCGCCACTATAGAGCGCCAGACTTCTTTTGTGCCCTGCGTAACCGAACGTTCGGGCGACAGTCCGGTGCCCGATAATCGATAGACATTTTCGAGCACAACGACGCTGTTATCGAGCAGCATACCTACTGCCAGAGCCATGCCTACAAGCGTAAGGCTATTTATGGATATACCTGCGGAATAGAAGAAATTGAAAGCCGTAAAAACCGAGATAGGGATAGAGAGGGCGATAAACAACACTAAGCGCACGTTTTTCAGGAAAAACCACAGCACAAGAACAGCCAGCAGTCCGCCTTCAAGCGCAAGTTCTATTATCTGGTTGATATTGTTTTCCATTGTCTCGGCGGTGTTCGATTCGACTACAATCTCAACGTCGGCAGCCATCAGCTTGGCGTTAAGCCGCTCGACGACTTCATTTGTGCGGTGCGCCAACTCTATAAGGTTAGCCTGTGCATCATTGACCAATGAAACCGAGATAGCTTCCTTGCCGTTCACGCGGCTGTAAGAAGTCTCTTCCTTGAGGTCAAAAAAGACCGTACCGACGTCTTTAAGCAGTATCGGTCCGGGCGCGACGACTATGTTTTCGAGTTCCGAGACCCTTGTATATGCGGAGTTCACATGCACAAAGTACTGATTATCGCTGTCGATAACATTTCCCACATACACTTTTTCGCGAGTATTGGCCGAGAGCAGGCTGCTGACGCGCGAAGTAGTCAGATTAAGCGCCTTGCAGGCATCCTTATCCAATCTGACCTCGATAGCCTTTTGCCTTCCGCCGAAGATATTGACCGCCGCTATACCGTCGATATTTTCAAGTTCGGCGGTTATCTCTTCGTCCACCACGTTGCGCACGCGGTCAACGCCTCCCGACCCTCTAACCTGCAGGGTCATAAAAGCGCTGTTAAGCATCGAAGTACTGATCTTCTGCACTCTCACGGTGAAACCGTCGGGCAGATTATCCGACACCTCTTTCATCTTCTCTTCCATACGCAGCGAGGTAGTGCGGAAATTGATATTCGACTTGAAATCAATACGGATATTGGAAGAGCGACTGTTTATTTCCGACTGCATCTTGTCAACACCGCCTACCGTGCTGATAGCGCCTTCGAGCGGGATGATGACTTCCGATTCCACATAAGCCGGGTCCATCTCCTGCTGCGAGCTGACGGCAACGTACAGCACCGGGAGTTCGGCGTTAGGCAGCAACTCCGTAGGCAATTGTTTGTACGACACATACCCCAGCAGGGTCAGCGAAACGAACAACATGCAAATTGTAATCCTTCTATTTAGCAGAAAATTCATTTTTTAAATCTTAGCTTCATTTTCTCGAAGATATAATAGACGCAGGGGATAACTGCGAGACTCATCAGCGTTGAAGTAACAAGTCCGCCGATAACCGCAATAGCCATTGAGGTGCGCATTGCCGCGCCTTCACCTATATCGAACGACATGGGCAACAGAGCGAGAATGGTAGTCAAACTTGTCATTATAATCGGACGGATACGCTGCTGACCGGCCTGTACTATTGCGTCTTCGAGGCTCATATCTGTTTTCAGCTGATTAATACGTCCTACAAGGATGATGGAGTTGTTGACCGCAATACCTGCCAGCATTATAATACCGATGACGCCCATGATATTGATGGTCGAGCCGGTGATAAAAAACAGAATCACGGCGCCGACAAGCGAGAGCGGTATGGTGAGCAGTATGGTAAACGGATGTAAAAGCGATTCGAACTGCGATGCAAGCACCATATAAACCAGAATGACCGAGAGGACAAGCGCCCACATAAGGCTGTTCATCGACTCCTCGCGCTGTTCTTCTTCGCCGGTAACGTTTATGCTGTATTCGGGCGAGAGGTTGACGTCGGCTACGGCGGTGCGAATCTGCTGAGCCACTTTGTTAAGCGAGCCGCCGGCGTCCTTGTCGGCCGTAATCTTATTGATATGGTTCTGATTGCGGCGGAAAATCTCTTTCGGCGCTTGCGTGGTGGTAACGGTTGCTATCTCGCGAAGCAGATACTCTACCGAGCCGTTGCGGATGACAATATCCTGCAAGTCCCTGACCGTTACATCCGGCGCTTTGATGACAATATCTCTCATCTCGCCCTTGTAATCCATCTTGCCGACATCACGACCCTGCAAGCGTTGCTGAATCTGCTGAATGACGGTGCTGACCGTGATATTGTTGATACCCGCCATTGTGCGGTCGATATTGACCGTCAGTTCGGGAGCGCCGTCGGCCATAGCCGATTTGATGTTGAAGATACCCTCTACCTGCGCCAGACGCGGCAGCACCTCGTCGGTTATGTAGCCTATCTCGTCGAGGTCGTCGCCCTTGACTTCAACTACTATCGGAGCATCTTCGTCGCCAAAGAGCTGTCCGAGCGAATTGTCGTCCTGCTTGAAAGTCAGTTCGAGACCTTCAATGTTTGTAGTCGCATCAACAAAGCGCTCAATGACCGTTTCGGGCGGTACGGGACTGTTGTCCGAAAGTATCACCTTTATTATTGCCGTATGTTCACCCTCGAAGACTTCATTCTGCGAAGAGCCTTTGCCGGCGTGGCTGTAGATGGTGCAGAGGCTGTCGCCCGAAACCGCAATCAACAGATTTTCGAGATTGCTTACAACGGCGTCGGTGCGCTCCATGCGTGTGCCTTCGGGCATCTTCACCGAGATTGAAAAGGCCTTGCTCTCGGAACGCGGCAGAAACTCCGTGCCAATGTAAGGAATCAGCATCACCGAGCCGCCAAGCAACGCCAGAGATACGACTATTACTATCCAGCGGTGCGGTATCAACGATTGCAGCGTCTTGCTGTACCAGCCGAACTGTATGGACGAAGACTTCTTCTTCGAGGAGGAGGCGTTTGCAGCGGCGGCGGGTTTTTTCTTTCCCGAAATTTTATCGTAGAGCATGGGAACGACGAGCAGAGCCACGAAAAGCGAGGAGACCAGCGAGAATGCCACAGTCCATGCCTGATCCTTGAAGAGTTCGCCCGAAGCGCCATGCAGATAGACAATGGGCAGGAACACCACTATCGTCGTAAGCGTGGAAGCAAACACTGCTCCCGCCACTTCCGAAGTGCCTGTTATGATTGATTCCCTTCGACTCAATCCTCTTTCCTGATTTCTGAAAATGCTTTCTATGACCACAATCGCATTATCTACCAACATACCGCCACCCAGAGCCAGACCCGACAGGGTCATCACATTCAGGGTAAGGCCGTTGAAGTACATAAGGTTGAAGGTGGCGATAATCGAGACCGGAATGGCAAGCGAGACTATCAGCGTAGTGCCTATGCGTCTGAGGAAGACGAAAAGCACTATCACGGCCAGAAGCATACCGAGCAGTGCGCTGTTCTTGACTTCGTTTATAGCCTGTTTGATAAAAGTCCCCTGGTTGCTTATTATCTTAAAGTCATATCCGGGCAAAGCCTGCGATATAAGCGTCAGTTGCTTGTCAATGCCGTCAACAACGCGGACGGTATTGTACTGCATCTCCTTGTAAACCGACAGACCTATGCAGCGCACTCCGTTTATTCGCACGATATTTTCAGGTCTGGCGTTCTCGAACTTCACCGACGCCACTTCACGCAGATACAGCGGCGCTTTGGTCTCGGAAGCGGTTGTGGCGGCGGTTGCTGCGGCGCCGGACTCTGCCGCGGCTGTTTCCTTATAACTGACTATGAGATTCTCGAAATCCGATTCGGAGGTGAAGAGCGAAGAGCTTTTGACCAGATATTGCAGTCCGAGTTCGCTTACACGTCCGCCCGAAATGCTCTGGTTATTGGATTCTATCTTCGACGAGATGTCTTCCATCGTCAATCCGAAAGCTTTCAGTTTGTAGGGGTCGGTCTT
>JAITPL010000210.1 GCA_031289445.1 Tannerella sp. | reverse complement strand
ACCTTTTATTCCTTTGAGCCGTGGATATTAATTTAAAACAAATAGAATTATGTCAAAAGAACAGAAAAAAGAATTAATTGAATTTGAAGCGGTCAGTTTTCACGGTGCAGGAACAGACACCGGTTAGCGGGATATTTTCGTATCCGTTGATGGGGAACAGGTTGTCAGTTTCAAGACCTTTGCGGAAGACAGCCGTAAGTACTGCGAATATTTGAAAGGGAACGGTATCAAGCCGGTGGCAATGGAAGCGACTCGTGTACCGGACGATCTTGTATGACATGCTTGAACATCACGGGCTGAAAGAGTGTCCGGTTCATCCTCGGGAAGTACAGCCGGTAAAAAGGAGGAAAACGGAAGTGAAGGACAGCCGGTGGATACAAAAACTTTATGCCGCAGGTATCCTTCGAGAAAGTATAGTGGCCGAAGGCCTGCTCAAGGAACTGTGGATGTTGCTCGGGGGGCGCGGCGCCCCGATAGAAATGGGCGGCACTTATGTAAACAGGATGCAGAAGTATTTGGGACAGATGAACATAAAGCCAGGAAATGTGATCTCTCAAATAGAGGGAGAAAGCGGATTGAAAGTCATCAGAGCCATTCTTTCGGGCGAACGCGATGCAGATAAGCTGCTGCTGCCGTGCCATGCAAGCATACGGAAAAAAGAAAGCCCGAGAGAAGAATAGGGCATTGCATGGCAATTACAGTGAGCGCTATCTGCTATTGCTAAAAGAAAACCTCCGTTTGTGGGAAGACCGCCGGCAATCCATACGGAGTGTTGAGAAGCAAATTGAGGAGTTATTGGAAGAAACGGGAAAAGCCAAACAGGATATAGCCGTAGAAAACAGTCCGGCCTGTCCGGCCCGCCACCGTAATCCGCAGATAAAAGATTTACACGGCAAGCCGGGCAGTACGAAGGAGTAAATCCATGCAGTATTGCAGGAATAAACGACAGTACGATGCTTCGCCTGCCGGGAGAAACCGGTTCGGATATGAGCCGTTTTCCCGCGGTAAAGCATTTTGTCAGCCGGTTGGGATTAAGTACCGGGAACAAACAGAGCGGAAAAAAGAAACGGAGTGTTAAATCACCCAAAGGCAATCAGGCGGGAGAGATATATTTCGACAGTCGGCACAAACCCATTCTACCGTCAAGCACAATGCTATAGGTGCGTTTATTCGCCGTATGAAAGGAAGGAAAGGCGCTCCTGTTGCCATTAAAGCCGGCGCAAGAAAAACAGCAATAGCTGTCTAAAATGCTCATACATGTGGAATAGAATATTTGGAAGCGGGAGCAGCCAAATATCAGGAACAGTTTATAAAAAGAGAACTGAAAACCCTCCATAAATTAGCAGCAAAATACAATTGCAATCTCGTTGAATATAAATGCGATAGATGAAGTACGCCATTGGTAGCTGGAAAGGGTGGACACAGATCCGAATGTCTGCCCTTCGCAAGTTTAATTAGTAAATGCAACTTTTAGGGAGCGAAAAGATAAACACTTAAAAATTATCGTTTTGAATATTATTAACACTAAATTCTTGCAAATTATTTGGTTTATAAAATAAACTTCTTTGTCTTTGCAGCGCATTTACGGTGTAAGCGCTTAAAATTTATTACTAACTAAAAACTTTTAAACAATGGAATCAAAACTTTCAGAACAAGAGAGCATTGCGGTAATTAACGAGATGATTGACCGAGTGCAAAACAACATTCGCAAAGGTAGTGGCAACAGTATGATTTATTGGGGCTATGCGGTAGCATTCACAGCGATGCTTAATTTCATCCTCCTGTTTTTTCCTGCCGGAGCAGGGGGAGCTTTTTTCGACGGCGCATGGGCTTTTCATGTGTGGTGGCTGATGCTGCCTTTCGCGGCGATAAGTTTTCGGCTTGAGTGGAAACGAAACAAGGAAGCTATCGTAAAAACACACCTCGACAGCATTATCAAATCAATTTGGCATGGATTTACCATATCTTATATGGTCGTTTTGGGTGTGATTTTTTCGCTCTGCTTGTATGAGAATACGTGGTGGCTGTGTTTTTTTATTCCGCCGGTCGTGTTGGTATTAACAGGATTCGGGAACTATGTTACAGCTCAAGTATCTCGTTTCAAACCCTTTAAGTACGGCGCATTCTGTATGTTTGTCGGCGCTGTAATATGTGCTGCACCGGCTATTATAGAGGAGTTGCCGAGCCGTTATCAGTTTCTTGTGCTTGCCGTAAGCATGATACTCGGATTTGTGATACCCGGAACGATGTTGAACAAAAAAGCCGACAGCCATGTTTAAGGAACTCAATCCTCTACTTCATTCGCAACTGCGCTTGGCGGTCGTATCGCTGCTTATCAGCGTGGAAGAGGCGGATTTTTCCTACTTGAAGGAACAAACCGCCGCCACTTCCGGCAATTTGAGCGTGCAAATCGACAAGCTGAACGAAGCAGGTTATATCACGGTAGAAAAAACATATCGCGGGAAAATTCCGCGTACCATCTGCCGTATTACGACCGCCGGCGTGGATGCATTCAACGAGTACGTGCAGGCGTTGAAAGATTATTTGAAATGAAAAAAAACTTGCATCGCTCTCTATATTTATAAAAATGCTTATATTTGCATCTTGAAACAAAGTACAAACCGCCTCGCAAGGGGCATAAACATTAATAAGTATGAGAACAGTAAGATATTTTTTGGGGATGCTTTCGTTTGCCGTACTTGCTTTTTCCTGCACGCACAAGCAGGCGACGAAAGAGATTGTTCGAACGGTAAAGACTGATACGGTGCATGTTTACGGCGAAAGTCCGGTCTCGTCTTTTCCGGGTAAAATCAAGGCGGCGGCTGATGTGAACCTATCGTTCAAGGTTGCCGGACCGGTCGCGGCGGTGCACGTCGGCGAGGGCGCTTTTGTTCGCAAGGGACAGACGCTCGCCGAAATCGACGCACGCGATTATAAGGTGCAACTCTCGGCTACCGAAGCCGAATACCTGCAAATCAAGGCGGAAGCCGAGCGAATAATCGAACTTCACAAGTCGGGCAGCGTTACGCCAAACAACTACGACAAGGCAGTTTACGGGCTGAAACAAATCACGGCCAAGTATGAAGCGCATCAGAACGCTCTTGCCGATACCAAACTGCTTGCTCCTTTCGACGGCTACGTCCAGAAGCGGTTTTTTGGCGCCGGCGAGACTGTAGGCGCGGGAATGCCGATACTGTCGATGATCGACGCCGGCTGTCCCGAAGTTGAAATCAATATTCCGTCGGCTGAATTTATCAAGCGCGACAGGTTTGAAACATTCACCTGCACGGTCGATATTTATCCCGACAAGGTGTTTACGCTTGATTTGCTCGGAATTGCGCAAAAGGCGAACATGAACCAGCTCTACACCCTCAGGCTCAAATTTCGCTCCGGCGAGCAGGCAATGCCTTCGCCCGGCATGGTTACAATGGTCGGTATAAGCTACAAAACGGAGTCGTCGGAGCAGGTATTAATCCCTTATTCAGCCCTGTTTGAAAGCAATTCTACTTCGTCGGTATGGGTATATAATCCTGCAAGCCGGACTGTTTCGGCTCGTGCGATAAAACCCTACGAGTTATTTACCAACGGTACGATAGTTGTTTCCGAAGGTCTGAAGGCAGGCGAAATCGTAGTTTCGGCCGGCGTACATTCCCTGCAGGAAGGCGAGCAGGTAAAACTCCTGACACAGACCCCGAAAATATAAGATTTATTAACTGTCGCGACCGTTTTTTTCGTCAACCGCAGCTTTAAATACACGTATGAAATTCGAGAAACAACGAACAAGCGTATTTTGCTTTCTGTTTTTGCAAAGCATACTGTCGGCGTACACCGCGACGGCTCAACAAAACGAGCCGGAATATCAGTACAGCGACTTCAATCGCGGACAAAACGATGCCGTTACCGACTGGATACAATCCATACGAATCATCGAGCCGGTTTGCCGTACAGACGTGAAGGGCAGCGTTGAGGTAAAATTCAAGGCGCAGGGAATGACGCAGGCCAAAGCCTATTGCTGGCAACAACCGACAGCCTCAGACCCTAATCCCTGGGGACACAGGGTTGACCTTACTCCCTCAGGAATACGGTTGGGACAAGACGGCGTCGGAACTTTCACGTTTCCTGCCGACGAGTTTCCTGCCGGGCCTGTCAATATCAGGATTTTTGCCGGTAATAAAAACGGTGAAAAAGACCTTTTCGAATTGCAACTCTACAATCGGGGAGGGATAGCGTGGAATCAAGGCATACCGGCGGACGCTCCTCCGGCAGCCGAAGGATTGCAGTTGGTTTTTGCGGACGACTTCGACGGCCCGCTATCCATCTCCAACGACGGACGAAATGCCCGCTACAGCGCTCATAAACCGCTCTACGGCGACTTCAGCGGGTGGCAGTTTGCAGATGTAACCGGCCCTCACAACCCTTTCGAGCAGGTCGATAACTATCTCAAAATCAAAGCCCGCAAAGCGCCCGGTACCAAGGGCAGTTCGGGATTAATCGCTTCGGTCAACATGGATGGCGAAGGGTTTTGGACACAAGCGCCCTGCTATCTGGAATGTAGATTCACGGCGCAGTCGGCTCCCGGCACCTGGCCTGCCTTTTGGACATTGAACGCTTTTGACGGAACTCCCGGCGACGAGCTTGACATCATCGAGGCTTACGGCGGAATGGGCAAGGGCAATGCCAATCTGGACGGGCGATACTGCATTGTCAGTCATTTTTGGGAGCAAAAGAATACGGACGGCAGCCGGAAAAAAGATTACGACACCACCGTGCCTATGACTCAGCTCGGCGGCAAATCCAATTGGACGGAGACATTCCACACTTACGCTGTACATGTCGGGCTGGAGGAAACGGTTTATTACTTTGACAACATCGAAGTATTCCGTCATCCGACCAACGATAAATCGCGCGAGAAACCGATTTTCTTCCTCCTGAACTATGCCATCGGAGGAATAAGCGGGTGGCCTACCGACCTGGAACGCTATGGCGAAGGCTCGGATATGTATGTGGATTACGTAAGGGTGTATGCCGAAAAGCCCTTGAATTACGCTGTTCCCGGATTAAAGAAATAAAATATCGACGATAGCGCTCCGTAGGCAACATGAAACTCGAAACTCGAAAGTTCAACGGTATCAGGCAAAGATATTTTTAACTGCAATAAAGAAATCAAAGCGATTAAAACTTGCAATCATGAAGAATACAAAGAGAATAACAGGATTAGTGTTAATAAGCGCCTGTATTGTTTCCCTGCAAGCACAGGATGTTTCACCGGTGAAGGCTGATGAAGGGAAAAA
>JAITPL010000193.1 GCA_031289445.1 Tannerella sp. | reverse complement strand
TCAATATTTCGCGCTCGTAGAATACAAGATAGGGTAGGGCAGGGCAGACATTCCAAGTCGGCAGACATTCCAAGTCTTCAAGACTTGGAATGTCTTATAGGAGTGTCTTCTAGGAAACGACGTTGAAAATGATTACGTCGCCCCGATTCATATCAATAGGGTTATGATTGCCTCATTGCGAGGCACGAAGCAATCTATCCATATCATCGTTGCAACAATATCCCTCTCTAACTGTCAATTATCAATTATCAATTGTCAATTATCAATTATCAATTATCAATTGTCAATTGAATCCCATGTAGTCTTCGAGGTTTTTGCGGAGCAGTGCGGGTGTGTCGAGGTTGTAGGGACAGCGACTGATACAGTTATCGCAGTGAGTGCAGTCCTCGATCTTCAACATTTTGGCGCGTACTTCGGGGGTCAATTGCAGCTCGGCTGGCGAGCGACGCAGCAATAATGACATACGAGCGCAGTTGTTTATCTCGATGCCTGCCGGACAGGGCATGCAGTAGCCGCAACCGCGACAGAAATCACCCTGTAACTCGGTGCGTTCGCGGTCGATAAAAGCCTTTAGTGCAGAAGTCATTGCGGGAGGCGAGGTAGAGTAGGAGAGGAACTCCTCAAGTTCGGAAGCGCGTTGTATTCCCCATATAGGCAGCACGTTATCGTATTGTGCGAGGAAAGCGTAGGCGGCTGCCGAGTTGGTTATCAGTCCGCCCGACATGGCTTTCATGGCAATAAATCCTGTCTCGGTGGCGGCACATTTGGCTACCAATTCCTGTTCCTGCTTACCCGAAAGGTAGTTGAAGGGAAACTGAAGAGTGGCGTAGAGGCCGCTGTCGATGGCTTCACTGGCAACCGAGAGTCGATGATTGGTTATGCCGATATGTCGCACTATCCCGCGACCGACAGCCTCCGTCATGGCCTCATACAGTCCGTTACCGTCGTCCGGACGCGGACAGAAAGGCGGGTTATGAAACTGATAAAGGTCAAGATCGTCGGTCTGCAAGTTGCGGAGAGTACTCTCCAAATCTTTCCAAAAACCCTCGACCGTGAGAGCCATCGTTTTGGAGGCTATATATATTTGCTGACGCATTGAAGCGCGAAAAGCCCTGCCAATCTTCTGTTCGCTGTCGGTATAGAATCGCGCCGTGTCGAAGAAGCGTATTCCGCCGTCGTAGGCCTTTAGCAACAGTTTTACGGCCTCTGCTTCCGGGATGCGCTGAATGGGTAGCGCCCCGAAGCCGTTCTTGCTGATCCTCATATCGGTCTTGCCGAGTGTAACTTTTAAGTCATCCATGTTAATATATAATCGGGAGTTATAGTGAATGCAACGGAACATATCCGGCCATCAGGCGTTATGCTCTCTTCAATAAGAAATTCGCCCTCCGTATCCGCGAAAGACGGAGAGGAGATGATATGCATATCTTTGATAAAATCGACGCCCTGCCGCCCCAATGCCTTGAAGAAACTTTCTTTGGCACACCAGAACACGGTTGCAAGGTCTTTGTTATTGCCATAAGAAGCAAGCACATTCAGTTCCGCAGGGCCGAGAAACCTGTTGCGCAGGCGGAATGCACGCTCCGAGTGATATTCTATATCTATTCCGGTACGTTGAAATTCGCTCAGCACAACAGCCGCAAATCCCTTTGTATGCGAGATGCTTATCTTGAAACTGCTGTCCGGCAAAACCGGAGAGCCGTTTGCCTCATAAGTTATTTGCGAACGTTTACCTAACAGCGTGTCGGTCAGACGTCGAACGGCTAACCACTCGCGACGGCGATTTTCCGAGCGAATCGCGAGAGCTGCACGGCTCACATCCTCCTCGTTCTTGAAAAAATCAAGTAACTCGTCGGCAGTCTCGTCTATCTTCCAGACTCCGCGCAAAGGCATTGTATTCTTCTCTATCAAAGGCATAAATATCTAAAGACGGGTTTTCCATCTGAATGTCTGTAATAACTGTACGGCGTCGTCTATAAGATAATCCGTTACAGGTCGTATGGAATCAAGGTTGACCTTGTATTCATAGTAGAGAGCGCCTCGAAAGAAGTTGGCAAGGCTGTCGGTAACCATGAATTGCATTGGTGAAGGCGCGTTGCCAACTATGGCGTATAGTACGGCATGCACCTTGCGTTCATCGTCGGAAAAGGGATAGACCATCACGTCGCCGCCCTTGTCGAATACGGCCTCGGTTATGCGCCTGCATTCATCGGTGTAGGTTGCGAGCGTTGCAGGCGTGATGCGATGGTAGGAGCAGTATATCTTGGCATTGAAAGTGCGATAGACGATATTAAGCCAGTTGGAGGCGCTGTCGGTAGGCGGCAACTCAATTTCAGATAGGCGCGAAACCTCGAAACCGTAAGGCATGTCAGGCTCGTCGAGCATCTGATATTCGGCTCTCGGCAGGTCTATGCGCAACTGTCCCACAGGTTTGGGGGTATATGTCTGCCGACAAGCGCTTAGCAGGCATATCATCATCGGTATAAGAAGCCGCTTTGTCATTTCTCTTCCTTTTCGGGTGTGGTGATGCTGAATTTCACCTTTAGTACGCGGCGGTCGTCGGCTTCGAGGATGCGAAAGCGATAGTTGCGATAGTCTATTACTTCGCGCCGCGTCGGTAGAGTGCCTTTGATGGCGAGCAGCAGTCCGGTGAGCGTCTCGGCCTCGTCGGTATGTTCGCCGAAGTCGGCCGCCGACACGCCGGTCTCGCGGAAGAAATCGTTGAGTTGCGTTTTGCCCTCGAAGATATATGAGCCGTCGGGCAGCGCCATGAAAGAATCATCGTCTTCGTCGTATTCATCAGCTATATCGCCTATAATTTCTTCGATGATATCCTCCATTGTAACGAGGCCGGAAGTACACCCGAACTCATCTACAACGATAGCAATATGTGTCTTGTTGGCTCGCAGTTCGTTGAGCAGGTCATAAATCTTTTTCGATTCGGGGACATAAAAAGGCTGCCGGATAAGCGACTGCCACTCGAAAGTCTCATGTTTGCTGAGCGCCGGGATAATATCCTTGGCGAAAAGCACTCCGCGTACATTATCTTCACTGTTGTGATAGACCGGGATACGCGAGTAGCCCGAATCGACTATCACGCGGATGACTTCTTTTATATCGCTTTTTACATCAAGCGCTTCCATATCGGTGCGGGGCGTCATTATCTCGTTAGCCTTCTTATTGTAGAAATGTATGATTTCATCAAGCATTTCCTGCTCTTCATAGACGTCGCCGGGCGCTTCGCCGCCAAGAGGCGTCTTGCCCTTGCGCGAAGGCTCGTCCTCATCGCTCTCGACAGGTATGCTCGACAGACGCACAAAGGGTGCGCCCAAGCGTACCGCAAATCTCAACAGAGGGGAGAAGGCGCGGGCTACAGTCAGTTTGTGATTGAGGAACATTTTCGGCGCGAGGCCGTAGAAGAGCGTCCAGAGCGCTGCTGTCAAAGCCAAAGCAGTAACAAAAGCCAGCGGCGCAGGCTCGAAACGTAGCGCGAGCGCCACGTAGATACACAGAGCGGCGACGGCGAGCAACAAGGTCGAATAGATAACGTTGCATGACGCTTTCATCAAGCGCAGATGGTCGGTCATCCACTCAATATGCCGGTCGCGGGCAGAAGCGCTTTCTTCCACCCTCGACATATCGTCCTGCGAGAGCGATGAAACGGCGTTCTCGGCTGCTGCCAGCAGGGTGGCGAAACCCAAGACCGACAGGCATAGAACTACTGCTGCTACAATTATGCCGGCATCTTCGTCCAAAGCTATTTGCAGTAGTGTGTATGGGAAGTAATCGTCTGAATCCAAGATTTTTACAAGAATTAGTTAGATACTTCAAAAGGGCAAATCATCTGCCGACGTCGGAGGGGGCGGCACATCGGTGGGAGGCGCCACAAGAGGCGTTTCTTTCGTTTCAGCGCCTTCAGGGCGACGGTCAGTAATGTAGAACTCTACCTTGTCGGCATAAATCTCTGTATAACGGCGTTTTACGTTCTCTTTGTCGAGATAATCGCGATAGCGGATTTTACCTTCGACATAAACGCCTGAGCCTTTTTTCACGAATTTCTCGACGAACTGAGCGTTTTGCCGCGAAACTGTGATGTAGTGCCACTCGGTACGTTCAGGGATTTCCGTACCGTCGGTTTTCTTGTAACCGCGTTCGTTGGTAGCCAGCGAGAAGTGAGCAACTGATTGCCCGGGTTCAAAATAATGAACATCGGGGTCTTTACCGACGTTTCCGATAAGAATAACTTTGTTTAAAGACATAATGTATAAGTTTTTTAGTTCAAAAAGAGCTACAAACGTAGTCATATTTTCCGTGAAAAAAAAATATTTTGGCGATTTTGCAAAAAAAAAGTGCATTTTTTTTTCAATGTCAAAGAAATGTTGTATCTTTGCAGCCTGAAAATGAATGTAATATTCACTTAATAAATAGTTTCAATATGACAAAAGCAGAACTAATCAGCTCTATTTCAAAGGGCACAGGTATCGAAAAATCGGTCGTAGTGACCGTTGTAGCATCGTATTTCGATGCAGTCAAGTCATCGCTGATAGAAGGCGAGAACGTTTACTTGCGTGGCTTCGGCAGCTTCATCATCAAGACGAGAGCAGCGAAGAAGGCACGTAACATCTCGCAGAATACAACGATAACGATTCCGGAGCACTCGATTCCGGCATTCAAACCGTCGAAAGTCTTTGTATCAGCGGTAGTAGCGAGTGGCAAGAAAGCCAAGAAGAAAAAGTAGTCAACCACTTAATGTTAAAATGTTATGCCAAGCGGTAAGAAAAGAAAGAGACACAAGATGTCAACGCACAAGCGCAAGAAAAGACTTAAAAAGAACCGGCATAAGAAGAAATAAGCCGGTTTTATGAAAGCGACAGAAGAACAAGCTTAGTAAGAACATAACTCAAGTTTGTTCTTTTGTTTAAAAATCCAAAACTAACAACGTGATGACGTGGTAAGTGATATAATAGTTGATGTAACAGCCAAAGAGGTTTCTATCGCTGTTCTTGAAGATAACGTGCTCGTTGAGTTCCATCGAGAGACCCGCAACGAATCATACGCGGTGGGTGATATCTATCTGGGCAAAGTCAAAAAACTGCTGCCCGGACTCAATGCGGCCTTTATCGACGTAGGTTATAAGAAGGAAGGCTTCCTTCACTATCAAGACCTCGGCCCTAACTTCAATGTAACGCAGAAGTACCTCAAACGAATCCTGTCGGGCGACAAGAAAACGCCTCCCTTTGCCAAACTCTCCATCCTGCCCGAACTTGATAAGGAAGGCAAGATAGTAGATGCGCTGGCACAGGGCGACCCCGTGCTTGTGCAGATAGCCAAAGAGCCTATCTCGACGAAAGGCCCCCGACTGACGACCGAACTATCGCTAGCCGGACGCAACCTCGTGATGATGCCGTTTTCGGACAGGGTATCCATCTCAGGCAAAATCAAATCAAACGAAGAACGCGCCCGTCTGCGACAACTCATACAAAGCGTCCGTCCGAAGAACTTCGGCGTCATAGTACGCACATCTGCCGAGGGCAAGCGCGTGGCCGAGCTTGACCACGAGCTGCGTACCTTGCAGAAACGCTTTGAAGATAATGTGCCCCGACTGCCCAAAGCCAAGAACCCGTCTCTCTTCTTCGAGGAGACCTCGCGGATAGTCGCCCTGCTGCGCGACGTCCTTAATCCTACATTCGAAAACATCTATATCAATGATAAGGATTTCTTTTCCAATGTGCTTGATTATGTGACGCTTATATCGCCGGAACAAAAAGATATAGTAAAGCTCTATAACGGAGACCAGCCGATCTTCGACCATTTCAACGTGACGCGACAAATCAAACAGTCGCTCGCACGGACGGTAACCTTCAAAAGCGGCGCTTATCTTATCATCGAACACACCGAAGCCATGCACGTGGTCGATGTCAACAGCGGTAACCGCATGAATAAGAACAAAGACAGCGAGCCTGAAGAAAATTCCCTCAACGTCAACCTCGCCGCCGCCAACGAAATAGCGCGACAGCTAAGACTGCGGGATATGGGCGGCATCATCGTTATCGACTATATTGATATGAACGAGCAGGTTAACAGGCAGAAACTGCACGAATACATGTCGGAGATGATGAAGAAAGATCGCGCCCGGCACAATATCCTGCCCTTGAGCAAGTTCGGACTGATGCAGATCACCCGACAGCGAGTGCGGCCTATCCTCGACGTCGAGACCGACGAGAAGTGCCCTACATGCCTCGGTACAGGACATGCCAAGCCTTCTATCCTCTTCACCGATACCCTCGAAGAGAAACTCGAAATGCTGACCAAGAAACTGAGTATGAAGAAATTCCGCCTGCATATCCACCCTTACGTTTACGCTTACGTTACCAAAGGGCTGATATCGATGCTCGGCAAATGGAAACTCAAGTACAGCACAGGGATAAAGGTTGTGGCCGACCAGAGTCTCGGCTTCCTCGAATACAAGTTCTACGACACCGAGAAGAACGAGTTCGTAGTCAATGACAAAATAGAACTTAAATAACAATGTATT
>JAITPL010000161.1 GCA_031289445.1 Tannerella sp. | reverse complement strand
ACGCAGACGGCTTTTTCGCGCATCGCGATGGCCAAAGCGGTCGGCAACAACGTCATCGGCTTCTTCGAGAACGACAGACCGGTTTCGGTTGTAAGGTAACGGACTGGTCAATTGATAATTGACAATTGACAATGGATAATTGATAATTGACAATTGATAATGAGAACAAGTAAATGGAGAATTAAAAATCAAGAAACAGCGTTCGACGCAGTCAATTAAAAGGCAGGAACAGAGAATTAGAAATTAGAAGACATAAACAGAGAATTAAGAGGCAGTTATATGTTAATTCTGTTAATTCTGTAAATTTTGTTAATTCCGCAAGCCGTTGTTCATTCACCGTTCACTATTCGTTATTCACTGCTCACTATTCACTATTCACTATTCACTATTAGTATGAAGATAATTGATGAATTGCAGTCTGTCGGGACGCCGGAAAAAGCCGCTTTTCTGCAAAGATTTTTTAAGACCGGCAAGGGTCAGTACGGCGAGGGCGACGTCTTCCTCGGCGTTGTAGTGCCGCATACACGTAGCATCGCTAAAGCCAACATTCAGACGCCCATCCCCGAACTGCGACGACTGCTCGACAGTCGTTTTCACGAAGCTCGTCTCTGCGCCCTGCTCATCCTGTCGGAGCGCTTCAAGAAAGCTACTGAAACCGACCGCAAACAGATTTTCGAGTTCTATCTCGACAATACCAAGCGCATCAACAGCTGGGATTTGGTCGATCTGTCCGCACCGGCTATCGTTGGCGGCTACCTGCTCGACAAAGACGCAAGCATCCTCTACAAACTTGCTGCCGACGACGACCTCTGGCGACAACGTATCGCTATCGTCTCGACCCTGACATTCATCCGCAACAATAAGTTCGGCGATACTCTGGCTCTGTCGAAAATGCTTCTTAACCACCCTCACGACCTTATCCATAAAGCCGTAGGATGGATGCTGCGCGAAGTAGGCAAACGCGACAGGGGCACGCTGCTCGATTTCCTTGACGAGTACGCGACATCGTTGCCGCGCACAACCTTGCGCTATGCTATAGAACATTTCCCCGAGCCGGAACGGCAACGCTTTCTCCGCATGAAGCGCGTCAGCTGAACTCGCCCTTATACTTCAGATACGAGTCGGCTATGTACTGTTTGACGCGGTGCTCGTCTTCCTTGGGACATATCATAAGCACATTGCCGTTTTCGGCGACAATATAATCCTTCAGTCCCTGAATAACGGCCAACCGCGTGCGGTCGCCAAGCGAGACGATATTGTTTTCACATCCGTAAAGCATCGCCCGCGTATTGTTCAGAACGGCGTTGTTGCCTTCATCCCTTGGCGCAATATCAAACAGCGAACCCCACGTCCCCAAATCGGCCCAGCCGAAATCGACGCACTGCATATAGACGTTGTCGGCTTTCTCCATAATGCCGTAATCTATTGATATATTGGGGCAATAGGGATAGTTTGTGTTGATAAAATCCTGCTCGTCGGGTGTGCCGAACTTATCCTCTCCCAGATCGAATCGCGCCGAAATCTCCGGCAAAAACATGCGAAAGGCATTTATTATAGCGTTGATATTCCAGAGGAAGATACCTGAGTTCCAGAAAAACTCGCCGCTATTCATAAAGACTTCTGCAAGTTCGGCGTCAGGCTTCTCGGTAAAGGTCTTCACCTTGGCAAACTGGTCGGTTATCTTTCCGGTACTCTGGATGTAACCGTAGCCGGTCTCCGGCCTGCTTGGCTTGATACCGAGAGTGAGCAGGGCCTCATTCTTTCTGATAAAATCAAGCCCTTCGCTGATAGCCGTCAGAAACTCGCCTTCCTTGAGGATCAGATGGTCCGAAGGCGCCACCACAATGTTGGCCGCAGGGTTACAAGCCCTGATGTGATAGGCGGCGTAGGCTATGCACGGCGCAGTGTTGCGTCGCGTAGGCTCAAGCAGTATCTGGCTGTCGCGCAATTGAGGCAACTGCTCTCGCACCAATCCTGCATAACGCTCGTTTGTTACGACATAAATGTGCTCCACAGGTATTATTTTGGCGAAGCGATCGACCGTCATCTGCAACAGCGACTGTCCGACGCCAAAAAAATCAAGGAACTGCTTAGGGAAATTCTCCCTGCTGAACGGCCAGAACCTGCTTCCAATGCCGCCTCCCATAATCACGCAATAGTCATCTTTCATTGTATTTCACTTTATTTATTGTGTTAGTACATACAAAGAAACGGTTTTTTCCTCGAAATATTAGATTTTTGAAGCAAAAAATTCTTAATGCTTGCATATTCAAAAAAAATTTGTACCTTTGCAGCGTTTTTCCGACGATAAGCCCAGATGGCGGAATCGGTAGACGCGCTGGTCTCAAACACCAGTGGATTCATTTCCATGCCGGTTCGACCCCGGCTCTGGGTACATTCCGAAACGCCAGCTATCTATTTATTAGGTGGTTGGCGTTTTTACTTTTTGCTTATGGAGAGTTATTGGCTTTTCAAGTCACCAGGACATTTGACGGATAGTCATTAATCATTTTAACTTATACGTCGAGCGCAGTTTTTTGATGCTTGAAGCAGGGGTTTGGGCGTCGTGATAGAAGACAAGACGATGCCCTTCTGTAGCGGCGCGTTCGAGTATCTCCGTCTTGCCGTCGTATGAGAGCGTCGGATAAAGATCGTAGGCCGAGATACGGTCGAGGACGATATGAGAAGCTAATGGGATAATGTCGCCGGGAAAGACCGCCGTTTCACCCTCCAAAGGCTTGATAACGGCACATATTTGGCCGAGAGTGTGGCCGTCGTAGAGGCGGAGGGTCATGCTTTCGTAAGGCTGCGTTGTCGATTCGATTATCCTCAGCAAGCCGGCCTTTTCGAGTATCCCGGTATTACCCTTGGCAAACGATTGTGCTTCGAGTGGATGCGGACGGCGCTCACTGTCATACTGGGCGCGGCTTGTCCAGTGGATAGCATTGGGAAAGGCCGGTCGTCGTCGGCCATCGGCGTCGGTACGGACAGCTGCTCCGCAGTGGTCGAAGTGCAGGTGAGTGAAGACAATATCGGTAACGGCCTCCGCCTCTATACCTGTCTGCTGCCTGAGCGCCTCGGCTATATCAACCGTTTCGTAGAACTGATAATAGAT
>JAITPL010000144.1 GCA_031289445.1 Tannerella sp. | reverse complement strand
GTAACCGTCAGTCGCGAAAAGATTCTGACCGCCGTATGGGGAAGCGACGCCTACGCCAATTCGCTTGCCCTGAACGTACAGATAACATACCTCCGCAAAGCTCTTCGCAATGATCCGTGTGTCTCTATCGTCTCCCTCACCGGCAAAGGCTATATGCTGAAAAACTAAATTAGAAGGTAGAAGGTAGAAATTAGAAGGTAGAAATTTATGACCTGGGCTACCTTTATTATGTGTTATAATATGCTTATAATAAGTATTTTATAAAATATTATCGTATTATAGTTATTGTATTTTGTACAATAAGGCATTTCCAAGTTAGAAGGTAGAAGTTAGAAATCGGGGAATGGATTTTGAAAAAAAGGCTGCCCCGAATCACTTCGGAACAGCCTCGGAATTTTACAAATACCTCTTAGAAAAACAATTACTTAACAAATGGAGCAGCGTTGAGGAAATCGGCGCTTTTCTTGACGTCTTCCTGAGGGGTAGTGTCATAACGCTCAACTTCGACAAACCAGTCTTTGATGCCGATAGCATAGGCCTGCTCGAAGACATCCTTGTAACTGACGGTGTTCTGTGCTCCGATAGCGGTCTCGTCCTTGATGTGCAAGGTGCGTATGCGCTTGGGATACTTTTTCATGTAATCCACAGGCTCGAAACCACCCTTCTTAATCCAGTAAACATCCAACTGGAATGTTACATGGTCGGGACTTGAGTTCGCGATGAGAAGGTCATAGACAGGGACGCCATCAACTTTGTTGTCGAACTCGAAGTTGTGGTTATGATAACCGAAGGTGATGCTGGCGCCTGCAGTTATAAGCCCTATCTCGCTGAAGTACTCGCCATAACGCTTGATGTTGTCGAGTGTAGCAGATTCGCCGCGCAGAGGAGACATAGGCATAACCATATACTTCATACCGGCCTCGTTGTGAGCTTCGGTAGCCTTTGTCCACCACGCCAGATCGGCGGCTTTGTCATCGCTGAGGTTACGACTGAGATGTGAGCTGACAAGTTTCAATCCCAGATCGCTACATCTTTTTTTAAGATCGGCCGGGGCAAGACCGTAGAGTTTGCCGTCGCCGTAGCTTGCAGGCTCGAGATTGGTGTATCCCATAGCCGCAACTGTTTCCAACACTTTCTGTATGCCTTCATCATTCACCATGTCGCGCAGTGAATAGAGCTGAAGACCAAGAACTTTCGATGGCGCTCCACCGCAAGAAGAAAGAATTTGAGGAGCAACCACCCCTCCGGCTATCAACAAGGAAGCCCGCTTGATAAAATCACGTCTGTTTTGCATATTAAAAAAATTATTAAAGTTAATAAAGTAGCACAAATAGACTGCAAATGTAAAGATAATTTTTATCAAACAACAATTTTTTCGATGTTTTTTTTGATAAAAGTGGAATTATGCCCGATTTTGCCGTTTATTTTTCCAGAGTAAAGGATTTGCGTCCTATAAGAACACCTTCAGTGAAGATGTCTGCACGATATGCGCCGGGCGAGAGATATTCATCTATGGTCCAGTACATTACTACGCTTTGTTCCTCGCCGTCATACTCAATATTGCGTTTTATTGAATAGCCTATCATCCGGTTTTCGAACGGGAAAGTACCGGAATTGGGCTTGGTGAGGATGCTGTCGTCAGGTTTCATCAGTCTTACATAGACTGTCTGCTCGCCCACCGGCGCGGAGATGTTCTTCGAGATGATGAACGAGAGCATGATCTGTGCGGCCTTGTTGATGTTCTTGGCGGCTTTACCCTTGGAAGTGATAAGAGAGACCTGAATATTGACAGCGTCGAGGCGCGAAGCCATCTCGACGCGCTCGGTCAGTACCTCTTTCTCCTTGGACAGGCGCGTTGCCTCTGAAGAAGCCTGTTGATACTTGCGTGTAACGATCTTGTTTTCATTCTTTAGCTGCTTGTTTTCAGTATTTAAAGAATCAATCTGCGCCGCATAGTGGCGTGTTATCTTGCGAAGTGTCTCAAGCTCCTTCTTCAACTCGTTGATACGTCGTGCGTTAGTCGATTTGACAGTCCGCAATTCTTCTTGCAGACGCAACACCTTAGCCTGTTCGGTAGTGAGCAGCGTTACTAGTGAATCGTTGCTGACGCTGAACTTGAATCCTTCAAGTTGAAGCGACAGTTCCTCATATCCGTCGGTCAGGCTCTCTTTCTCCAGCTCGAAAATCTCTGTCATATCATTCATCTGTTGATGCTGATACCAGATGTAATAGCCTGCGCCACCGAGAACAAGCATCAGCAGGATGATACCCATCACCCACCAAGTCTTGCGGTTTACGTCCTTCTCGTCGTCGCCATCAAAGTCTTCTTCAATAAAATCTTCTTCTATAAATTTTGCCATATAGGGTTTAATTGAGGCCGCAAAGATAATCAAATTTTATCAATGAATAAGACCGGACGACGCCCTTGCGCGAATTATTCCAACGCTTTTGCAAAGATAGTCTTGCCTGTAATGGTAATCCAACCGAACAGCAGGCCTATGAAACCGTAAACGATTTCGACGTAGGCAGCCGTACCGAAAGATGCTTCCGGAACGTAGGTCATGATGCCGAAATAACATCCCGATGCTACGAACATAGCCGGTATCAGGTCAGCCCAAGGAACCTTTTCGAGGTAGAGAACCACGAAAACGATTACTAGAACCGCCAGAGGAACGGCAAAGAATCCGGTTGACGCAAACACACCGGCTAACAGAATGATGCCGATAGAGAATGTGATGCCTATGACATAACCGATAGCGGCACGAATGCCGCCCTTACCGGTACATCCGGAGAAAAAATAAACCGCCCAGGCCACAAACGCAATGTAAGTGAAGCCACTGTTTGAGCCGTCTGCATTAAAGCCGAGCGGCATAAAACCCTTAATAAGTTGGTCGATACATACGATGATGAACGCCAACAAAGCTGTGTAGGCCGCGCCTACTGCAAATGAAAGTTTCTTCATGGGGAAAAAAATTTTTAAAAATGAAGTGCAAAAGTAAGTATAATTTTTGAATTGACAATAAAATCTCGAAAAAATTTTATCGCGCTCGCAGCAAAGCATTGATATTTTCGCTTGTTACGGCGGGAGGCATGCCGCCGCCACACGAAAGGATAAAGCGCGAACGGTCGTGCAAACCGCCAAGCAGTTCGCGTACAGCATTCTCAACCTCTGCGGGCGAGCCTGAAGCAAGTACGTCGCGAGGAGGAATGTTGCCCAGAACAGCCATGCGATTGGCGGTCGCTTCCTTTATCTCGTTGACGCTCATCTGTATGCCCGGATTGAAGAGATTGACGCCCATTGCGGGATAATGCTTGACGGACGCCCTGAAATCGGCGTCGTTATGGAAGAGTTTTACCTTCGCCGGAGCTTCGTCGTTTATCTCCTTGATAAACGGAAATCCGAAGGTCATAAAATCGTCTTCGCTGATGAATCCTATGATGTCGTCGAGCATCATAATGCCTTCAATGGAGGGGAAAGTCTGTCGCTGCAAGGCGTGCCATTTCTTCAGAAAGTCGGTGATATTGCGCATCAGGAGCAGGATTTTATCCGGCTCGGTCATCATGGCGACCATTAACTCCGTAAGTCCCATAAGGAAGGATGCAATGTTCAGCGGGCCGCGCGAGACCGAGAAGCGTATCTTGTGGCCTGCATCTTCAATGCGAGGCTGCATCTTGACCAAGCGGTTGAGCATGAAAGGCAGCAGTCCGTCGGTAGCCGGGTCGGGCATTTCGAGACTGTCGATGTCTTCTGTTTGTTTGATTACTTTGCCGGCGAAAGGGAACTCGTTTTTCCAGAACGTACATTTGGCGCCGAAAGCCGAAGGCTCGGTACACATGCCGTACTCGCTCCAGAAGCCGGGCAGGAACATCACGTCCGGAAATGTATCCAGCGCTTTGAGGTTGGCCTTGAGCCACAGTTCGTCGTTCGAGAAATAGTCCAATAGCGAGATACCGTACCATTCCGGTAGCCACGGACAGTCGATAATAAAACCTGCGGGCACAGCTGCCTGCGGCTCTCCATCTACTATATCAACAAGTTGATTCCACTGTTTGTCTGTCATGATTTTTTTATCTTTCGTGCATCATCATGTCTTCCATAAGCCGTCCGATTTCTTCGGCGGACAGTTTGAACGACAGGTATTCATGCTGTCCGGCGGGGTCGTCCTGCCAGGTGTTGCTTCCGTCGGAGGCTACCGTCATTCGGCCTCGCGTTGTGTTGAAGTACTCGCGTGCCCCTCTTACGGCGACAAGTACCGCTGTTTCGTCCCAACTCTGGCGTCCGTTAAAATCATCCTGCCGGAGGCAAACCGTGAAGCAGGTTTTTGCGGGCGTTTCGGCTATTGACGAGGCTATTAGTCGCTTGCCGGTAAATATTTTGCTACCAATCTCGAAGCCGCTGATAATGATGCGAGTAGGCCATTCGGTAAAAACTTTCTGCGAGGCCGGAGTATCCATGAAAACGTTGAACTCGCGTCCCGAAGGTATCCCTCCGGCCATAGAGACTAAATGTTTCACTTTGGCGCTAACGAGCTGCAGACCGTTGAGCGGACTGATATTGTCGGCCGGCGATTCGAGCAGGTTGGCGAGATTGGTCAAGAAACCTACGGTAACTATGACTACGGAGGCGTCCTTGGCGTTGGCGAGCAGCTGACGGTATAAGGTAACTGCATCAAGTGCATCGGCTGTAGATTTAATATCATGCGGGAAGCGTGCTACCAGCGCTTCGCTCCATTTTTCTTCGTGTCCGTCGCCAAGATTGACGCCTGTTTTAGGCGCTCCTATAGGTAGGTCGGGACGTCCGTAGTATCTGTTAATAACGTCGATGCACGGCGCTACCAAAGGGTCTATGTTACTCGATATGGTAGCGAGAATCTTCACTTCGCCGCTATCGGCCAGAGCGTGCAGCATAGTCAGAGCGCCTACGTCATCATAGTCAGGCCCTAAGTCGGTGTCGAAAATAACCGTCTGCAAGTCAGCGCTTTTCGGGCTGCAACTTGCGAATGTCAATAATGCAATTCCTGCAAAAAACAAAGTCTTTAAAAGTTTCATGAGTCTTAATTTTTAATTTCTAATTTTACCCCTTTCGGCGCTTTGGCTGTTGTTTTTACTTTGCCGTCGGGCTGTTTGCGATGGCTGATTGTTACTACTCCGTAAGGCGTTGGAAAAGTACCTTCAACCCATTCGAGGTCGCCGAGATGAGGCGCGATTTGCAGCCGTTTGCAGCCTGCATCAAGAGGTTTGACGCCAAGAACATGCTCCGTCAGCCACGAGGTAGGGCCTGAAGCCCAGCCGTGGCAGAGGCTGTGGCGCAGTTTGACATAGCAGTACGCGCCATAGTCGGCATGTATGTCCTTCTTGCCGGCAGGCACAAGTTCGTCGATACCCGCAGCGTTTTCGAGCCATTCGAGATTGAAATCTTCCCAGAAAGTTGTAGCGCCCATATCGAGCATTCCTCCCCAAAACTGGCGGATATTATCTATAGCTCCTTGATAGTTACCGGCTTTAGCCTGTGCTTGCAACATATAATAACCGTAGAATGTAGAGAAATTTTTAGCGCCGTCAACTGCAATAACTTCGCTATCGGCATTTTGCGCCGGTATAATATCAGCCAGAGACAACATTGCCGCCGCCGATTTCGATTTGTTATGGTCGGGGACGAATTGTTTCATTTTCTTCGCTGTTTCGCTGCACCGGCGCGACCTTTCGGCATCGCCCAGAGTGGAGCATAACTCGGAGCCTGCCTGTAGCGACATGGATAGCAGCGCGTGCATACCGGCCTTGACGCCCTTGGGATTGCTGCTCGAAGGCCAGTCGAGGAAACCGTCGTCTTTCTCGTTCCACCTGCCCTGCTCATCAACCTTGGTTACCAGAATGTCAAGCAGTTGAGTCAGATAAGATTGCTGTTGGCGCAGATAGTCGAGATTGCCCTGATAGAGATACCAGTCGCGGTGAATGATAACCCACCATAGAGAGTAGGCGAACATGCCGTTCATCCAACCCGGCAGAGGCGTGATGTCGCGGGCAAGGTCTAAACTCTTGGGTATAACCTCGTTGAATCCGAAAACCGTGTTGACGGTCATCACTTCGGGATGGAGGTCGCCGAGCCATACAAGGCGGTCGCGCTTGATGCCGTCCCAAATGTATTCCTGCATGTTGAGATGTACCGTATAAGCGCCTGTAAGCCAGATTTTGTTCAGGCGTTCGTCGTTCGACTTGAATGAGCCGAGATAAGGTATGTCGCGATATGTGAAAATAGCGTTTATCTCTTTGATACTCAGCGTAGTATTGGCGTCGAGCAGGTCTATACGCGCAAAGCGGAAACCGCTGTTACCAATCTCTGCAACGCCCAACCAAGGCAACTGCAAGGTGAAGTCGCGCATGGCGTGGTCGTTAGTCGCGCCCTGTTCGCCGCCAATCTCACTCATCGCTTCGCTTGCCGATTCGCCGAAGCGTACGCGAATAGAGATGTTTCGTCCGGTCTCAATGGTTGTAACAATCTGTAATCCGCCCTGTATCTCGCGTCCGAAATCAAGCAGAATGGCAGGCCGCTCGCTATCGGTGCTTTTCATCACGCAGGTCTGTTTGTCAGTCAGCTCGCTTTGGCCGTTATTGCCTTTAGCCAGCAGACCTTCGGCATTCTTTATAAGGCTGCCGTCGCTTTGCCATACCACGCGCAACGGCGTCAGATAGGAGCGCGTTCGCGAATCGTGAAAAACTTTGCCCTCGTATTCGGAGCCGAAAACAGGAGGCATGTTATGTTGCGCTGCAACGCTCGTCACAGCAGCTATTCCAATCAAAAATAAAACAACTTTTCTCATATATATAATGTAAATTTATTATTAACTCATCATGACTTGTCCTCCGGTAACCGGTACGGCCTGCCCTGTTTCGCAAGTCTGGTCGATAAGGTAGAGGATGGCTTTGGTAACGTCGTCGGGGCCGGTGCCTTTGTGCATGGGCACCTGGGACATATAGAACTTGCGGACGTCCTCGATGCTCGTTGCGCCCGGCACTTTACCCGCGTTCAGATATTGAACGAAAAGTCCGTTTTCGGGATTCGACCATAGCGGCCCTTCGTAGAAGTTACCCGGACAAACGGAGTTGACTTTTATCCTGTAAGGCGCTAATTCCAAGGCAAATGACTGTGTCAGTCCTATGCCGCCGAACTTGCCTCCGGCGTATGCAAAATTCGCTTTCGAGCCTCGCAATCCCGATTTGGAATTGATTTGGATGATATCGCCATAATTATCAGGTGCATAGCGGTTTTGCAGTTTCATCACGCGCGAAGCTGCTCGCGTACAATAAAAATAAGCGTTATAGTTGATTTTCGTAACGAACTCGAAGTTTTCGGGCGTCATCTCTTCCAATCCGCCTGCCCGCAACACTCCTGCGTTGCTGACAAACACGTCTAATCCGCCAAACGTGCAAACCGTTTGATGAATCAGTTGTTGCAGGCTTGCCGTGTCGGCGACGTTTGTTTTGACAAAAATAGCCTTATTGCTTCGCGCTTCGCTGCTGAGGTCGGCGGCGGTCTTCTGTCCGACCTCCTCATTGAGGTCGGCAACGACGATATTTGCGCCTTCGCGAATCAGGCAGCGGGCTATGCCTTCGCCAAAACCCTGCGCAGCGCCGGTAACGATAATGATTTTGTTTTCGACCCGACCGGACGACTTGCCTGCGCTCACTTTGCGACGGTAGTTTTCCACTTCCCAGTTGTCGATAAAATCAATCTGCGCCTGCGTCATCGGATGCTCTCCGCCAAAAGATCGGGCTATTTCGGCTATCCGCATCATGTCTTCGTAAACATCGAGGATAATCTCGCAACCGGCGGCATGGTCGCCAACGGCAACTAAACCTATACCCTTGATTAAAAGTACTTTTGGTGCATATCCGTTTTTGGCGGTATAAGCTTTTATCTCTTCCTCGGCAGCAGCAAGCAATTCATCTTTGTCGCTGTTATTCAGATAGATATACTTCGATTTGCAGTAAACTATAATATCGGGCGAAAACGCTACGCTTATCTTCGTAAAATCCTCTGCCGAAGCCGCGAACGACTCAATGCGACGGTTATTGCGGATTTGCAGAGTTTTAAGTCCGCCCGCGCCAAGCATCATGCGAATAGCGGGAACTACTTCCTGTGCTATTGCGGAGATTTCGGCGGCCTCGTCGCTTTCTTTCGTAAATGCAGCGGCTTCAATCGTGGCCATGACCTTCCCGTAGATAGTTTCCACTTCGGCGATAGTGTCAGCGCCTACAAAGATACCGTGATTCTGCAAAAGCAAGACGGCAGGCTCTTGGCCGAACTTCGACCGGTAAGCCCGGATGCGGTTTTCCACCTCCTTAAAAAGCGTGTAGCCCGGGTCGGTGTAAGGGATGAAAATCGCGCTGTCGCCAAAGAGTCGGGTAGTCTCGGCTTCCGCGTTTTGGCTGCACATCAAGCCATTAACCGCTGTAGGGTGCAGGTGGACTACAAAACGTCCGTTCATGGCGTTGTGCATGGATGTTTCGACTGACGGACGGCGATCATTCGTCAGGCAGGCGGCCGCAAGATCGTTCTTCACTTCCTCTTCACGCCTTGCCGCGTCTGTGCTGTAAGTCTTTTCGGAGATGAGACCAAGCCGTTTTCGGTCGAGTATGGCGAAACCCTCTTCGGTGATTGTAGCCAATGATGTACCGCTGGCTTTAACCCACAGTTTTTCGTCGTTCTTGTACGATGTATTTCCTCCTCCTGCGATAACGTAGCGCTTGTCGTGTCCGTATTTTCGCGAGATTTCAATCAGTTGTTCTATTTCTTTCATAATCGGTGTTTATGATATTTTTTCGGGCACAAAGTTACCGATTATTTTTTTAATCCTTACCTTTGCATAAAAATTTATGAAGAACAACGATTGGAAAGAACGTCTTGGGATGGTCTATTCGACTAACCCCGACTACAAATACGGCTCAGGCGGGGAGACGGAAGAAGAGACTCAGCCGAAAGAAAAGCAGCTGCTTCGTATCGCTTTGGATAAGCGTAATCGAGGCGGTAAGACCGTTACGCTCATAAGCGGTTTCAGAGGTAGAGATGAAGACCTTGAAACGCTTGCCAAGCAGTTGAAAGTGAAATGCGGCGCGGGCGGCTCGGCTAAAGACGGAGCGATAATCATTCAGGGAGACGTGCGTGGCAAGGCGCATGATTATCTGACAAAAGAAGGATACCTCAAAACCAAAATCATATAGTTTATGGTAACAATATACAGCGCTTCGGCAGGCACAGGCAAGACGCACACTCTGACCGGAGAGTATCTCACCCTGCTCTTTAAGGGGACTGAAGAGTACCGGCATATACTCGCCGTTACGTTTACCAATAAGGCTACGGCGGAGATGAAAAGCAGAATCATCGAGGAACTGTCGCGTCTGGCCGACGACAATCAGTCGTCCGACTATCTCGCCATGCTGTCGGCAAGCGCGAAGAAAGACGAAAAGGCTATACGGAAGCAAGCTCGCAAAATCCTGATAAACATCCTGCACGACTATTCGGCATTCAATATCAGCACCATAGACCATTTTTTTCAGCGTACCATACGTTCCTTTACCCGCGAGATAGGTTTACAGGGCAACTATCAGATTGAGCTTGACCATCAACGCATGTTGGAAGATTCGGTTGACGGTATGATGTCCGAACTCGAAGAGAGTAAGGATAGCTTGCTGATGGACTGGCTTTTGCGCTTTATCGAGGAGAAGATAGACCGGGGCAAGGATTGGGATATTAAGGACGACATCATAGGCCTCGGCAACCAGCTGTTCAAGGAGGGTTTCAAGTCCGGCGGCGAAGCGCTTGCGGAAAGCCTCAGCCGGAAGCCTTTTTTGAAAGAATATCAGGATGAGCTGTATAAAATCATACGTCCGATTGAAAATTTAGCCCGCGAACTTGGCGAGAGAGGTTTGCGGTTGATGGAGCGGCACGGTTTGCAAGCCTCTGATTTCAAGAATGGCAGCCGCTCGGCGTTTTATCGATTCGAGAAGCTTGCAGCCGGCGATATGGAGCCGCCTTCAGCCACCTTTTGCAGCTTACTGAATGATGTTGAAAACTATTATACCATAAAGGCCTCGCCGGAAGTGCGGCAAGCCTGCGAAAGCATCTACAACGACGGCATGAACTCGCTTATACAGAGCGTGCTGGACTTCTTCGACAATCTCACGGACTATTATACTGCAAAGGTGATAGCCCGCAATTTTTATGCTCTGGGTATTCTGGCCGACCTGTCGGAGCATATATCCGTATGGCGTTCGGAGAATAACAAGATGCACATCTCCGATTCGACCGAGCTGCTGAACAAGATTATCGGCGGCAGCGACGTTCCTTTTATATATGAAAAGACAGGTACCCGCATCGATCATTATATGATAGACGAGTTTCAAGACACAAGCGCCCTGCAATGGGATAACTTCCGCCCGCTCATCAAGGACAGCCTCGACAGCGGTCGCAGCAATCTTATAGTAGGCGACGTCAAACAAAGTATCTATCGCTTTAGAAACTCAGACTGGTCGCTGCTCGACCGTAAAGTAAAGGCTGATTTTGCCGGACTGACTGTCGAAAAGCAGCTTTCCGAGAACTGGCGTAGTTGTCGTAACATAGTGAATTTCAACAATATGATATTCGATAGCGTCCCTTACATCCTGCAACTGCAATATAATGATGAGTTAGAGCAGTCGTCGTTGAACGAGGTCGAGAGGGAAGCATTGAGTACAGGCATAACATCGGCCTATAAAGGCGCAACGCAGAAGGTAGCGCCGCCTTTCAGGGACAGGGAAGGGCATGTACGGATAGAGTTTCTGACGGACGAAAAAGAGCATCCGTGGAAAGAGCAAAGCTTGGAACGCCTGCCCCTGCTCGTCGAAGAGCTGCAGGCGAAAGGCTATGAACTGCGAGATATTGCTATCCTTGTGCGCACTAACGACGAGGGCGTTCTTGCCGCCGAGACCCTTCTCGGTTACAGCGAGCAACATCCCGATTCGCGCTATAGATACGATATTATCACAGAGGATTCGTTGACGGTAAACTCTTCCATATCGGTTCGCTGGATAGTCGCCATGCTTAGATACATCGAAGCCTCCCCTAATCCGACCTCTGCAAAAGGAGGGAAAGATGTGGATAACAATCTTTATACCGCACAGATGATATACGCCTTATTGAAAAGGAAGAAGATGCAGGGCGCCAATGCAAGCGTTAACAGTCTGGTCAGGCCTTTTGAGACCGACAAGCTGGCGGAGCTAAAGAAGATGTCGTCGCTTTCGCTATATGAGCTGACCGAAAGCATAGTCCGTCTGTACGAGGACGATTTTCCGGATAACGAACTCGTTTTTATTCAGGCATTTATAGATATTGTGGCCGAACAGGGAAGTAAAGACTTGGCCGACATCGGTCGCTTCCTTGACTGGTGGGCTGACGAAGGCGCACGTAAAGAGAGGATTAAAACCCCTGATACTCAGAACGCTATCCGCATCATGTCCATACATAAATCTAAAGGTCTCGGTTTCAAGGCCGTAATTATCCCATTTGCCGAATGGAAGCTGGAGCCTCGCGACGAGACGCTGTGGTGCAAGCCTTCGCGTCCTCCGTTCAGTCGCATGTACATCACGCCTGTCAGATACGACAAAGACCTCCGCAACACTATTTTTGCAGCCGATTATTTTAAGGAAAAACTGCTTTCTTATATTGATAATCTGAATGTTATGTACGTGGCGTTCACCCGCGCGAAGGAAGAGCTGATAGTCATGTCGCCGCAACCGAAAACGGCTGGTATAACGGTAGCGGGGCTGCTATGGAAGGGCTGTTTCCTTAATGTCGAAGTTACAGGCAAAATCGATGCTTCATCCGACTCCGAAAACGGCGTTTATGAGACCGGCGCAGAATGGAATCCGCGACCATCCGACAGCTCGACTGCTCAAGTATCTGGTAATGAGCTTTATACGGAGCTTCAAACGGAGCGATATTACTCCGTTTCGCCGGAAGGACGCCTTCAATTACGCCTCCATTCGGACAAAATTTCTCATGATTTGCAAATTTAAAAGCGTTTTTTTTGGTTATTAATTAAAAAAGCACTACTTTTGTCGCATTAATGAGAGACATGCGTAAAGTAAAAAGAATCAAAGTACACAAGGTACACAGAGAAGGGACCGGCTTGTTGCTGTCGTTGTTTACGGTATTGTTTACCGTCAACATGGTCTTGTATTACGCCATAGACAACATGTTTGTTTTCTATGGAGTGTTGGCTGTTTCTGCCGTTTTGTTCCTTATAGTATTGAATTTTTTCCGCTGCCCTTTCCGCCGCTTTCCGTTTGAATCCGAAGGCTTGGCCATCGCGCCTGCCGACGGCACAGTTGTGGCTATCGAAGAGGTTATGGAAAACGAATATTTTCATGAGAAACGCATACAGGTTTCGATTTTCATGTCTGTATTCAATGTTCATGCAAACTGGTTTCCGGTGAACGGCTCTATCAAGTACGTGGCTCACCAGGACGGTCGTTTCAAGGCGGCCTATCTCCCCAAGAGCAGCACCGACAACGAGCGTTCGACGATTGTCATGGCGACCGACTATGGCGTTGACATCCTCGTCCGCCAGATTGCAGGGGCGATGGCCCGGCGAATAGTTACTTATGCCAAGGTGGGCGAGCGCTGCCTGGTGGACGAACAGATGGGCTTCATCAAGTTCGGCTCGCGGGTTGATACGTTTCTGCCCCTTGATGCGGATATTCTAATCGAGCTTGACCAGAAAGTAACCGGTAACCAGACGCCGATAGCACGTCTTGGCAAAATAACTTATACCCCGAAAGCAGAATGAAGTCGATAGTCAAAAGTATCCCCAACACGCTGACATGCTGCAATCTTGCTTGCGGCTTTTACGCTTCAATAGAAGGATTGGCCAGCAATTACGAACTCGCGATGTATGCTGTCTTTGCGGCTGCGGTCTTCGATTTTCTCGACGGTCTGGCTGCACGCCTGCTGAAAGCGTTCTCGCCTATCGGCAAAGACCTCGATTCGCTGGCCGACCTGATCAGTTTCGGCGTAGCTCCCGGGATGGCTCTATTCAGCTACCTCGACATTCTGTTGTATGAGTTTGAGTGGGATGTTTTTCCGGCAGCCAAGCTATTACTCCTCGCCGCTTTTGCCATACCGGTATTCTCGGCATTGAGACTGGCCAAGTTCAACATCGACACGCGGCAAAAGACCTCTTTCATAGGGCTGCCTGTACCGGCGCACGCTCTGTTGTGGTCCTCGCTCATAGTCGTCATGTCAGGCTCGTGCGGCTTGGAAAGCGAGTTGCTCTTTACCGAAGAAATGGGGCTTGCAAGCCTTGTCTCTCTCCCGGTGTTAGCAGTTGCGACCTCCCTGCTCCTCGTCTCCGAGATACCGATGTTTTCGTTTAAAATGTCGTCGCTCGCATGGAAAGACGCCAAGACTGTCTATATCCAGATAGCTGTTTCGGCTATTCTTGTGGCATTTCTGGGCGTATTGGGCATATCCGCCTCCATAATTTTTTATATCATCTTATCATTGGCAACAAAAAAAAATACATAAAATACAGTTTCTAAAAAAAAATACGTATCTTTGCAGCTTGAAAATTCAGAAATTAATTGTAATTAACAACATAAATATATAGAAATCAATGCAAAACAAAGGATTTGTAAGAGTATTTGCTATTCTGTTGGCGTTAGTGTGCGTCTTCTATCTGTCGTTCTCTTTTGTAACGAACAAGTACAGTAGCGCAGCAGAAGAGTATGCTAACGGCGATGCAGCCAGAGAAGTTTATTATCTCGATTCGCTGGCTAACAAGAAAGTATGGCTGGGCTATACATTAAAACAATGTAGAGAAAACGAGATTACCTTAGGCCTTGACCTCAAGGGCGGTATGAACGTTACCCTTGAATTGAACGTGGCGGACGTCATCCGGTCGCTGTCGAACAACAACAAGGACGAGAATTTCAACAAAGCCCTCGACGCAGCCTACGCAAGGCAGTCAACAAGCCAGAGCGGGTATATCAACCTGTTTGTCGAGGAGTACAAGAAACTCGACCCGGGAGCGCGTCTGTCGCCTCTTTTCGCCAACTTCGAGATGAAGGACAAGATTACTTCACAAAGTACGGACGCCGAGGTAGTAGCCATTTTGCGCCGCGAACTGCAGAGCGCGATCGACAACTCGTTTAACGTACTGCGCACTCGTATAGACCGTTTCGGTGTGGTATCGCCCAATATACAGAGGCTTGAGACCGACGGACGTATTCTTGTAGAGTTGCCGGGCGTCAAAGAGCCTGAGCGTGTGCGCAAACTGTTGCAGGGAAGCGCTAACCTTGAGTTCTGGGAGACCTACGACTATACGCAGTTGTATCAGTCCTTGGTCGATGCCGACGGCGTTCTGGCAAGGATGATAGAAAGCGAGACAGCCGCAGCTACAGAGAGCGCCGCTACCGACGAAGCAGCTACAAACACTGCCGACAATACGCCGACAGAGGTTGCCGACAAGCCTGCCGCTACGGACGACGTCTCAGAGGTGGATTCATTATTGGACCAGATAGATACAGGTAAAGAGGATGTTACGCAGACGGAAGCCGAATTTGCCAAAGAGCATCCGCTGTTCGCCGTGCTTAATCCCAATACTTATAACGGCCAGATAGCGCCCGGCCCGGTAGTGGGAGTAGCGAGCAAGCTGAATATGGCTAAGGTTGACAGTCTGCTCAACCTTCGTCAGGTCAAGGAAATACTGCCTAACAACGTGAAGTTCCGCTGGTCTGTAAAGGCGCTGGACGAGAACGAGCAATACTATCAGCTGTACGCTCTGAAAGTAACCAAGCGCGACGGCTCGCCGGCGCTTAGCGGCGACGTCGTTACCGACGCCAAAGCCGACTTCGACCAAGGCCAGATAGCCCGCGCCGAGCAGGTGGTCAGCATGACGATGAACGCTGAAGGCGCTAAGGAATGGGCGCGACTGACAAAAGACAATATAGGCAACTGTGTAGCTATCGTCCTCGACGAACTCGTCTATTCAGCTCCCCGCGTCAATGCGGAAATAACCGGTGGACGCTCGCAGATAACAGGCAACTTCAGCCTCGAAGAGGCCAAGGACTTGGCTAACGTGCTTAACTCCGGCAAGATGGCCGCCACGGTCAATATCGCACAGGAAGACATAGTAGGCCCCTCGCTGGGTCAGGAAGCCATTAATGCCGGTCTTATCTCGTTCATCATAGCGCTGGCAGTGCTGATGACATACATGTGTCTGATCTACGGACTTGTTCCCGGCATGATTGCCAACGGCGCTCTGCTGCTGAACATATTCTTCACCTTCGGTATTCTTGCTTCGTTCAAGGCCGTGCTTACGCTGCCCGGTATTGCCGGTATGGTGCTTACGCTCGGTATGGCGGTTGACGCCAACGTACTTATATATGAACGCACGAAAGAGGAGTTGCGGGCCGGCAAACAGATAGCCCGCGCCATAGCCGACGGTTACAGTAATGCGTTCTCGGCCATCTTCGACGGTAACCTCACGACGATGATTACCGGTATCGTGCTTTTCATCTTCGGTACAGGCCCTATCAAAGGTTTCGCCTGGACTCTTCTTATAGGTATTGCCTGCTCGTTCCTGACAGCCGTCTTCCTCACACGTATCGTTTACGAATGGATGATTGCCAAGGACAGCATCAAAAACCTCACGTTCCAGACAAATATCTCGAAGAACTTCCTCTCAAGTCCGAAGTTTGACTTCCTCGGACGCCGCAAGGTGGGCTACCTGATACCTTCCGCCATCATCGTCTTAGGCTCTATCTCGCTGTTCACCTTGGGATTGAATACAGGTATCGACTTCACCGGCGGTCGCAACTATGTAGTGCGCTTCGACCGCGAAGTGAGCACCGACGAGGTACGTACCTCGCTCGACGCACAGCTGGACGGCTCGGTCAGCGTTATCACTATCGGCACATCCAATCAGGTGCGCGTCTCGACTAACTACAAGATAACCGACAACAGCACCAGCGTGGACGAAGAAATAGAGACCAAACTGTTTGAGGGAGTGAAAGAGTACTTGCCCGCAGGTACAACTTTCGAGCAGTTTATCGCTAACAACATCCAGAGTTCGCAGAAAGTGGGGCCGAGCATGGCCGACGATATAAAGAACGCCGCCCTGATGGCAGTTATCATCGCCATGTTTTTTATGGCGCTGTATATACTGATGCGTTTCCGCGATATAGGTTTCTCGGTCGGAGTATTCGTCTCGGTGCTGGTTACTACGCTGTGTATAGCCGCCTCCTATACTCTTCTCTGGAAGATATTGCCATTCTCGATGGAAGTTGACCAGACGTTTATAGCGGCTATCCTGACGATTATCGGTTACTCGATCAACGATACCGTCGTTGTGTTCGACCGTATCCGCGAGACTATCCACGATTATCCCAAGCGCGACCGTTACAGGGTTATCAACGACGCTCTGAACTCAACTCTTGCACGTACTTTCAATACATCAATCTCAACCCTTGTGGTTGTGTTGTGTATCTTCGCGCTTGGTGGCGCCACAATCCGCAGTTTCACTTTCGCAATCATGCTCGGCGTGATTATCGGAACGTACTCGACGCTCTTTGTAGCCACGCCGATAGCTTATGAGATACAGAGAAGGCGAATAGCTAAAAAAACAGCGGAGAGTAATTGAGAATGTGGGGGCTGGGCTTGCCGCTACACCAGATTGAAGATCATATATTAACCGTTATACATTAACCGTTATACCTTATTCATTACTCCTTATTCATTGAAGAAAGACCCTGACGAGCGTTTCGTCGGGGTTTTTTTTGTGCCCGTCAGTCACACCGCGTGTTTTACTGACGAGCCTAGAGACGTTGCATGCAACGTCTCTACTACCGTAACCATTACCACAAACCTATGGAAAACACGCCGTAAATCGCAGGGCATTTGCACGCGCCGGAGAAGCGAGGGGAATATAGAGTTTGCCCAAAGTCAAGGGCACATGAAAATCCGGTTTAGCGGTTGAAGGGGCATTCCATGTCAGCCAGTTTTCAACGGTTATACCGTCTTTCTTACTAAATTCAGCCCTGTACGCTCCGAAATATATAAACTCGTCATTCTGCAAAAAATCCTTGAGAAACACGACAGGAATAGCGCCTTCCACCGAATAAGCGCCTGGACGGATGCTTCCGGCAACAGCAAATCCGACAGGTACATCCCAGTCAAAATCGAAATTCCGGTAATAACTGCATCGGTATGAAAGAACTCGGCCTTTCGCATCCGTTTCAAAACAATAATAGTCATTCATATCCCTGTCTTTAGAAAAGAACAGTTCAACCCTGTCTTCCTTTTC
>JAITPL010000131.1 GCA_031289445.1 Tannerella sp. | reverse complement strand
AGACCGTAACTATCCTTGGCGTCGTTATTTTACTGTTTGCAAGCGTGTTTTGCTACCGTTTCCTGCCGCAGGGATTTTTCCCCGACATGAACTACGACCAGCTGTACGTCGAATACAAGTTGCCGGAGGGGACGAACAGCTCGCGGGTAAAGGCCGACTTGATGGAAATAGAAAATTATCTCTTTGGCAGAAAGGAAATTACGCACGTTACAACTTCCATTGGCGGTACGCCGGCGCGCTATAACCTTGTGCGAAGCATTGCCGACCCCTCTCTCTCCTACGGCGAATTGATTATCGACTTCGCCACGCCTAAAGATTTGGTTACTAACATGAAAGAGATTCAGGAATATCTTACCGACATGTATCCCGACGCCTACGTGCGACTGAAACGCTACAATCTGATGTACAAGAAATATCCTATCGAATTGCAGTTCAACGGCCCTGACCCTGTCGTTTTGCGCGATTTGACCTCGCAAGCCATGGAGATCATGCGCCGAAGTTCGGATATTTTCCTTGTCAATTCCGACTGGGAAGCCAAAACGCCTGTGCTGTCGGTCGATTACAACCAGCCTGTGGCGCGAAGTATAGGGCTTAGCCGTCAGGACGTCGGTCTTTCGATACTCTCTGCCACCGGCGGCATCCCGACAAGCGTTTTCTACGACGGCTCTCGCAGCCAGACTATTTACCTGAAATGCGTCGATAAGAACGGTCTGCCTATAGAATCAATAGAAAACTCGCCTGTCTTCAGCATGTTGCCTTCGATGAGCGGTATAATTGACCGTAAAACCATTCAAGGCCTGATGACCGGCGCTATTTCGGAGGAAGACGTGCTGGAATCGGTCTTGAAGACTGTGCCGCTGAGTCAGGCCACTCATGGCGTTAAAATCCAGTGGGAAGAGCCTCTCGTAGTGCGCTATAACGGTCAACGAGCCATGCGCGCACAGGGCAATCCTGTGTTTGGAGTTAGCGTTGAGGACGCCCGCCAAAGCATTGTCGGCGAAATAGAACAAATCCAACTGCCGGAGGGCTATTCGATGCAGTGGGAAGGCGAGCGCAAGGCAAGCAGTCAGGCAATGAAATACCTGTTTGCCAATCTGCCGCTCGGTGTTATTCTGATGATTGTGATTCTCATCATGCTGTTCAAGGATTACCGCAAACCGATAATCATTTTCTGCTGCCTCCCGCTGATAATGATAGGCGTCATCATCGGCATGTTGGTGACAGGTAAGACATTCGGCTTCGTCGCCATTGTCGGCACACTGGGACTTATGGGCATGATGATCAAGAACGGCATAGTGTTGATGGACGAGATAGCGATGCAGATTGCCGATGGCGCAGGGCCGGTCAAAGCCCTTTTAGACAGCGCTTCATCGCGTTTTCGTCCGGTGATAATGGCGTCAATGACCACTATATTCGGGATGCTGCCTCTCGTAACCGACGACCTTTTCGGTGCGGGCGCGGTAGCCATCATGGGCGGTCTGCTCTTCGGCACGCTGATAACGCTGTTTATAGTGCCTGTGCTGTACGCCACTTTCTTCAGGATAAAGGTGTAGTTATCTTTGTGATGAAAAATAAAACAAAACAGATATGAAACTCAGAACTTTTATAAATATAACGGCGGTATTAGTCGCGTCAATCGGCGGAACGGTTAGCGCTCAAAATGTATATACGCTTGAAATGTGTCGCGAGATGGCGCTGAAAAACAACAAGGCGGGCGCTATCGCAGAGCTTACGGCCGAGAAAACAGGTTATGATTCAAAGGCTTATCTCGCCAATTTCTTTCCCAAGATTTCAGCTTCGGGAGCCTACCTGTTTACGAATATGGAAAGTAAACGGACTATTAAGGGCAATTATCTGCCTACTTTCGTGCCCGACCCCGCTACCGGACAGTTGAAACCGAACGTCCTGACCATGCCCGACGGTACGCCGCTCATGGGCGCTGACGGCAATCCGGTTTTTCGCGAATATGCGTATTTTCCCGATATGTCCCTCGACCTGCGCACTAACGGCACTTACTTCGCCGGTATCCGCGCCGAGCAGCCGATATATATGGGAGGCAAAATTTCTTCGGCTTATAAAATGTCGCTGATAGGTAAGGAGATAGCAGAGCTAAACAAAGACCTTACCCGCGCCGAAATAATAGTCAAAACCGACGAGGCCTACTGGTTGCACCTGAAGGCCGTAGAATCGCGTAAAGTAGCCAAAGCGTTTCAGGAAGTTGTCGGCGAACTGCTCCGCAACGTCGAGAACGCTCAAAAAGCGGGTATGAGGTCGCGTAACGATGTGCTGAAAGTGCAGGTGCAGGCTAACAAAGCCGAACTGCAGATGATGCAGGTTGAAAATGCCGTTCGTCTCTCTCGCATGAATCTGTGGCAAATAATAGCTCCTTCAAATTCGCCTCAAGGTCAAGAAATGCTTGTCTCCGACGACCTGAAAACGGATACTCGAATATCTCCATCCGGAGGTGTGGAGGCTCGCCCCGAATCATCTATTCTCGACAAACAAATCGAATTGAAAAGTCAGCAAATAAAGTTGGTGCGCAGCGATTTTCTGCCTAATATCGGAGTGATGGGCAACTATGGTTATATACATGGCGTCAAGCTGAACGACTCGCCTCTCTTCGATCAAGCCTCGCTCTCCGCTCTTGTTACGGTCAGTATTCCTATTTTTCACTGGGGTGAAGGGATGAATAAAATCCGCGCCGCACGAGCCGAAAAGCAAATCATGCAGTTGAAACGCGACGACCTGAGCGAAAAGATGGAACTTGAACGGATACAGACGCTTGATAAATTGAACGAATCTGAGTTGGAAGTAACTATGACCGTCCGCGCACTCGAACAGGCGGAAGAAAACATGCGTACAAGCCGCGAGCACTACGAAGCCGGTATGGAAACACTCGCCGATTACCTCGAAGCGCAAACGCTCTGGCAGCAGGCCTGGCTCGAAAACATAAACGCCAAAATCAACCAAAAGCTGAATCATACTTACTATCTCAAAACCATTGGGGAGTTGTAGGATAGGTGGATAGTTATTGTTAAAGTTAATGATTATCCGCAATACCTCCTATCATCCTCTGCATTCCGGTAGGAATGCGTCGCTCGGTAGAAAACGATATATGCCTGCATAGCGCATTCCGTTAGGAATGCGTCGCTCGGTAGATCGGGATGCATTCCTGACGGAATGCAGAGAATAGGGTAAAATTCAATTTCTACCGAGCGATACATCTCTACGAGATGTTAGGACAAGATGAGGATAATCATAAAATTTTATCGTATATTTGCAGCGAATTGATCATTAAAATTAAGTAGCAATGAGAAATAAACGATTTATTGTATGTGCGTTATTCATTCCGTTGATGATGACCTCATGCACAGGCCCGAAGAAAGACGCAAAATGGGTTAAGTATGAAAACAATCCTGTTTTGGGCGGTGGAGACTTGGGAACGGTATTTGACGTCGCGGTATTGAAGGAAGACGGCGAATATAAGATGTACAGCAGTTGGCGACCGCAGAAAAGCCTTGCCCTCTCCGTCAGCGCCGACGGAATGAACTGGACGCAACCCGAAATAGTCCTTGCTCCGAACG
>JAITPL010000124.1 GCA_031289445.1 Tannerella sp. | reverse complement strand
TCCTTTTTTACCAGACGCATTGTTTGCATTGTCTCTTCGGCATTGGCAAAAGGGTCGCCCGGCCCGGCAATACCTATTACGCTAATGTTCGGGATTTTATCCGACAGCGCTTTAAGATAATGCACAGCCTGCATGGGAAACAGCACAGCGCTGCTGACGCCCGGACGGCTCTCGTTGACGCAATCGTACTTGCGGTTGCAATAATTGCACTGTATATTGCATTTCGGCGCAACCGGCAAGTGAACACGCGCATATTTCTGTTTGGCGTCCGCATCAAAACAGGGATGTTTCATTTCGCTCATATCTACATATATTTATAATCCACAGGGGATTTTCGTTGTTTATATTCTAATAATGTATTCACGATTTCTTCAAAAAGAACGGTTGCGCCCTCGTAGCCCAACGTGCGTTTGTGCTGTGCGCCGATGCGGTCGTGAATGGGGAAACCGACGCGGACGACAGGAATATCCAGCCGTCGCGCTATATAGTAACCCTTGCTGTTGCCGAGCAGGAGGTCGGGTTGGAGATTGCAATCATTGATGCAGGCTTCCATTTGGTCGAAAGTCATGCCTTGCCCGACGATTAATTCGTCCGGATACATTTCGCCGAGCGTATTTTTCAGCGTTTCGCGCAATTTGCCGCTTTCGCCGCCTGTCGCGCAGAGTACAGGTTTCAGACCTGTTTCTGCGGCAAAAGCCGTCAGCGCGACAACCAAATCTTCTTCGCCGTAGATGACGACTTTTTTACCCGAAACATATTTGTGTCCGTCGATATATAAATCTACAAGCCGTCCGCGTGCAGCATCCGTGTCGGGCGCATTGTGACGCGGATTTATTTTCCTTAGCAGATCAAAAAACCTGTCCGTTTCGCGGATGCCGACAGGCAGGCCGATACGGATATTCGGCGCTCCGAACCGTTCTTGCAGATATTCGCCCGCCGACCGGCTCACAGGAAGAATATATCCCAATTCGACGGACAGCATTGCCGAGCCGCTTTTGCGGAGCGCTTCGAGGCTCGTTCCGCCATCCGGAATACGTTGATACCTGTCCCACGAAGTACCGTCGAGAGTGTCGGAATAATCGGGGAAAATCATTGTTTCGACGCCAAAATCAGAAAGCGTTTTTTTCAAGTAACGGATGTCTTCGGGCGAAATAAAGTTGCAGAACAGATTGACGTGCCTGCCGGTTTTCTCCGGTTGGACGGCTAATGCTTTGACGGTGGCAAATACGGCTTCGTGAAATCCTTCATAATGGGAGCCTTGATAACTCGGCGTCGAGGCGAAAAGCATTTCAGGCAGTTCCCCGTCGTTTTCATGCAGGATTTTATACTCGAAAATAAGCCGCGCCACGTCTTCGCCGATAGTCTCTGCGAGGCAAGTGCTGGCAATGGCAATCGTTTTCGGGTGATATTGACTTATGATATTGTCGATGCCGGTATTGAAATTTCTGTTGCCTCCGAAAATCGTCGTTTCTTCGCTGAAATTCGACGAAGCAATATCCACCGGCTCGCGGAAATGACTTATCAGATAACGGCGGATATAAGTGGCGCAACCTTGCGAGCCGTGCAACATCGGCAACACGCCTTCGATACCCTTGAATGCTATGCAGGCGCCAAGCGGAGCGCATTGTTTGCAGGCATTGCAGGAAGCGGCGCTTTCGGTTTTTGTAAATAATTCCTCTTTCATTCCATTCAGTTAAAATCGTTTTACAAATTGCCAAACAGGGCTTGTAACCGTTTCATAGACTTCGCGGGCGAAGTTCAACATGCCTTCGTAGCCCGCCAAGGCCAATTTGCGTTCGTGGTTATGGTCGCAGAATCCTATTCCCAACTTGTAGGCGATAGGACGTTCCTTGACGCCGCCGATAAACAAATCCGCGCCGGTTGCCTTGACAAATTCCGACAGTTCGACGGGATTGGAATCGTCAACCAGAATACAGCCGTCGTCGCATATCTCTTTCAGCAAACGGTAATCGTCGGTATTGCCGGTCTGCGTGCCTGCAATGACCGTTTTTACGCCTATCAGCCGCAGAGCTTTTACAAGCGAAATCGCCTTGAACGCGCCTCCGACGTAGATTGCGGCTTTTTTGCCTTCGAGAGCGCGGCGATACGGCTCAAGAGCAGGCAGCAGGCGTTTCAGTTCACCTGTTACAAGTTCGCGTGCGCTCTCCATAATAACCTCGTCTTTAAAAAATTTGGCGACGTCATAAAGAGCGTCCGACATGTCTTCGACGCCGAAGTACGATACTTTAATAAACGGAACGCCGTATTTTTCTTTCATCGTTTTAGCCAGATGAAGCATCGAGCCTGAACACTGCACCACGTTGAGCGAGGCGCGATGGGCATTGCGGATGTCTTTCACGCGACCGTCGCCGGTCATTGAAGCTACTATCTGGACGCCGAGTTTACGGTAATATTCAGTCAGTATCCACAGTTCGCCGGCAAGGTTGAAATCGCCCAGAATATTGATGCTCACAGGCGAAACGTCCTTGCTGCCGTCCGTGCCGACAAGTGTAGATAATGCGTCGCAGGCTATTTTGTAACCGTCCTTTTTCGACCCTTGAAAACCTTCTGCCTGAACAGGTATGACCGGAATATGCGTCTTTTTCTGCATACGGCGGCAGACCGCCTCGACGTCATCGCCGATTACGCCAACGATACATGTAGAATAGACAAAAGCGGCGTTGGGTTTGTAGCGGTCAATCAGTTCGTCGAGCGTCTGTTCGAGTTTCTTTTCGCCGCCGAAAACGACGTGTTTCTCCCTGAGATCGGTCGAGAAACTGCTTCGGTGCAGTTCCGGCCCCGACGACATCGCTCCGCGTATATCCCAGGTATAAGAGGCGCAACCGATAGGCCCGTGCACCAGATGCAGAGCGTCGGCAACAGGATATAAAACAACGCGCGAGCCGCAAAAAACACAGGCACGCTGGCTGACCGATCCCGCGATACTTGGTTTTCCGCCTACCAAATCGAAAGGATCCTGTCCCTTCGTAAGCATTTGGTCTGCCCGCTGCTGTATAAATTCCGTCATTGCTATTTCTGTTTACATCTGTAGTTCAACGCTTTCTTCCGCACAATTTCTGTCTTTATGGTCAAGGATTTTATCCAGTATTCGGGAAGCGATATTCATGGCTCCGACGTAGCCCACAAACGGAAAATAGTTGTTTCCGGCGCGGTCGATTACAGGGAAACCGATGCGCACGAGCGGAATGTTTTCGTCGCGGGCGATATATTTGCCATAAGTATTTCCGATGATCATGTCCACAGGCTCCTGTTTAATCCACTGGTGAAGCAGGTACATGTCGGCGCAGTTTCCGCTTTTGAATTTAGCTTCGGGGATTCGTTCCGACAGCATTTCGGTCATTGAGCCGTCGAAATGCTTGCCCGGAGTGCCGCTCACGATATACACAGGGCGCATGTCGAGCGTCAACAGAAATTCCACGAGCGGAATCAAAGTGTCGGGGTCGCCGAACAGGGCTACGCGCTTGCCGTAGAAATATTTGGAGTTGTCGGCGATGAAGTCCACAAGCCGGCCGCGTTCTTCGGTCAGCGAATCGGGTACAGGCAAGTTGGCATGACGGCTCAGCGAGACGATGAAACGGTCGGTAGCCTTCAAACCGATAGGTATTTCTATCACTTCAAATCTGACTTTGCACTTGTTTTCGAGTTTTACGCAGGCGTCTTCGGTGGTGTAAGGCCCAAGTCCGATAGTAAATTTGCTGTCGCCCGAAGCCGTGATGTCCTGAACGGTAGCTCCTCCGGGAGGAAACATTTGGAATTTTCCTGTCAGAGGAGTATCCAGCACGCCCGACATGTCGGGAAACATGATGATACGCGCTTCCATTTCGCCGGCTATGCGTTTGATTTCGCGCATGTCGGAAGGCTCCATCCATCCAGCAATCAGGTTTACCACATTGCGTTTCTTCGCCGTTGCCGTGGCAAAAAACTTCACGAACGAAGATACCTGATTCGAATAACCTGTAACATGCGTACCTACATAACTCGGCGTGTTGCAGAAGATGACCTTCTTTCCGTCGGGTACTTTACCCTCTTCGTTCGCTTTCGAGATGATTTGGGTGAGGTCGTCGCCGATAGTTTCCGAGAGGCATGTAGTATGAACGGCGATTATATCAGGCTCGTATATCATGAAAATGTTCTCGATAGCGGTAACGAGGTTTGAAGAGCCGCCGAACACCGACGAGCCTTCGGAGAAGGAGCTTGTGGCAGCCATCACAGGCTCTTTGAAGTGTCGTGTCAGGGCGCTCCTGTGATAGGAACAGCAGCCCTGCGAGCCGTGACTGTGAGGCAGACATCCGTGTAAGCCTAAAGCGGCATACATGGCGCCTATCGGCTGACATGTCTTCGCCGGATTAATAGTCAGCGCCTTTCTTTCTGTTTCTTTTATTTTTGTATGGCGTAGTAGCATGTAGTTTGAATTAAAAATTAAAAGTCGTAAGTTGTTCACTGTTCTCATCAACACTAATCGACCGAAACCGATAATGTCGATCTATTAGTTATTAGTTATTCACTGTTCACTAATAAAACTGTTCACTAATAAGCAAACGTTGCCTCGATATAATCATCCGCTTCCCAGGGCGCCTTTATCTCCTTCCAGATAGTTGCTCCGACAATCATTTCAATATCTTTGTAGAAGTTGACAGCTCCGCGAAATCCGGCATAAGGGCCGCCAGAATCGTAGTTGTGCAACTGTTTCATCGGAATACCAAGTTTCTGTACGACATATTTTTCCTTGATACCCGCGCAGAATACATCGGGATGATACTTTTCAATCAACTTCTCCATCTCGTAATGACTGAGGTCGTCGATGACAAGCATTCCCTTCATCATTTCCTTCATCATGCCGTGATATTCGTTAAACTCCATCCCTTCAGCTTCGAGAGCCTTCAGTTCATCTTCCGTCTTGCGCGGGTTGTAGCGCATTTCGTCGCGGGTAACGGTAATCTCTTCGATATTGCGGCTATCGGCGTCAATCTGAATACTTGGGATAACGCGGCGTCCTTCGTAGTCGTCGCGGTGTCCGAACTCATAACCGGCAGCGACGGTACGCATCCCCAGCTCGTCGAACAACTGCTGGTAATGGTGAGCACGCGAGCCGCCGACAAACAACATGGCCAACTTGCCTTCAGTACGTTTCAGAGCCGTTTCGCGGGCTTCGTTAACAGCCGCCATTTCTTCGGCAATCACTTCTTCGACGCGGTCTTTCAGTTCTTTGTCGCCAAAATACTGTGCAATCTTGCGGAGCATTTTGGCCGTCGATTCGCCGCCGATAGGCTGTACCTTAATCCACGGAATACCGTAAGCCGTTTCCATCATTTCGGCCACATAATTGATTGAGCGGTGACACATCACCATGTTAAGGTCGGCCGTATGAGCGTTTTCAAATTTCTGTACCGTCGAATTGCCGCTGAAAGTAGCAATCAGGTTGATGCCGCATTTCTCGAAGACGCGCTCCAGTTCAAAGGCGTCGCCGCCGATGTTGTATTCGCCCAGCAGATTGACGCGGTACTTGAGCGAGCCGCGAACGGTATCGTCGCGTCCGATAAGATGCTTGAACAAGCCGTTGTTTGCAATGTGGTGACCGGCAGACTGCGACACGCCGCGATAGCCCTCGCACGAAAAACCGAAGATATTGACGCCGTTGCCTATTTCCTCTATCATCTGGCGCGAAACGCGGTGAACATCGTCGCCGATAAGTCCTACCGGACAGGTCGAGAATATCGCTATCGCCTTGGGGTGAAACAATTCGTAGGCTTCGCGTATCGCCTGTTTGAGTTTTTCCTCGCCGCCGAAAACGATGTTTGAATCCTGCATGTCGGTCGAAAAGGCGTACATCATAAAGTTAGGCTCGTCGGCGTCAACCGGTTTAGTCTGGTTGCGTCGCGTGAGCCATGCGTAGAAGCTGCACCCGACAGGACCGTGAACGATATTTACAATGTCGCGCGTCGGTCCCAGCACCACGCCCTTGCAACCCGCATAAGTACAGCCGCGCTGGGTGATTATGCCCGGAATGGTACGGACGTTTGCCTGTATTTCGGGCGGCATGTCGGGGTCGGCGAAAACGATGGACTTAGCCCGTTTCTTAGCCGTTTTCTTGGGGTACCTGGTCATGATTTCATCGTGAAACCCCTGTAATTCGGCGGCGAGTACGTCCATCGCCGAACTGTCAATTATATTTGCCATAATAAAATCCTTTTTAGTGAATTAATCCAATGTCGAATCGCCTGTCTCTCCGGTGTGAACGCTGAACGAGCCGAATGTGTTGACTACAAAAATCTTGCCGTCGCCGCTCTTTCCGGTCTGATTGGCGCCGATAAGCGTCTGCACGGCCAAATCCTTCTTCTCGTCGGTTACGACTAAGGTAATCATGCGCTTCGACTTCAAACGCGGCACTTCGGGAATGAAACTCATGGCTTCTTCGACAAGTTCCGGATTCTTTGCCTGCAGTTCGGCCGCCTTTATTTTCTCCAGATCGCCGTGACCCTGTCCGCGACCGAGCACCGGCATCGCGGTAAACGAGGGCAGACCCGCATCCGCCAAAGCCTGCTTCGTCTCGCCCATCCGGGCTATTCTGATTATTGCCAGTATCAATTTCATACGTAATAAATTATGAATTGTGAATTATGAATTATGAATGCGCCGTCATTGCGGGCTTGACCCTCAATCCGCCGGTTTTCATTCCCTTGTGTGTGTAAAATACATGAATGTCTCATACGTATCTGTTTTTACTTTTCCATTCTTCCGCTCGAAATTGTATATACTTCTTCAATGGGAGTTATGAAGATTTTGCCGTCGCCAGCCTGTCCTTTCGGCGTCGAACGCGCCGAATTGATGATTGTTTCGACCACAAAATCCCTGTCCCGCTCGTGAATTACGATAATAAGCAATTCCTTTGGCAATTCGTCGTAAGTGACGTTGCCCACTTTCAGACCGCGTTGCTTTCCGCGTCCGAAAACGGATATTTTCGTTACGGACGGAAATCCTGCATTAAACAGGTCTTTCATTACTACCGGAGACTTTTCCGGACGTACGATAGCTCTAATTAGTAACATATCATTATAATTAAATGTCAGTTCATAATACCGAAACCTATGAGCAAGGCTTCGAGTTCAGCGATTGTGAGAGGCGTTGGGATGACGTGCGCCTTGTTGCCGTCAATCTTGCGGGCAAGCTGGCGATACTCGTCTGCCTGCGGATGTTCGGGAGCATAGTCAATCACGGTCTTGCGATTGATTTCGGCATGTTGCACCATGTTGTCGCGAGGAATGAAATGTATCATCTGCGTGCCAAGGAGCTTTGCAAATTCCTGAATCATGTTGGATTCGTTGTCCACATTGCGGGAGTTGCAAATCAGACCGCCAAGCCTGACGTCGCCCACCTTGCCGAATTTGGCGATGGACTTGCATATATTGTTGGCGGCATACATGGCCATCATCTCGCCGGAGCATACAATATATACTTCCTGCGCTTTACCGTCGCGGATGGGCATGGCGAATCCGCCGCAAACGACGTCGCCCAGCACATCGTAAAACACGTAGTCGAGCTGCTTGTCCTCGTCGTAAGCGCCTAACTGTTCAAGCAGGTTGATGGAGGTGATGATGCCGCGGCCGGCGCATCCCACGCCCGGCTCGGGGCCGCCCGATTCAACGCAGTTGGTGCTGTTGAATCCGTTTTTCATCACGTCGTCGAGTTCAACGTCCTCGCCTTCGTCGCGAAGCGTGTCCAAGACCGTCTTCTGTGCCAGACCGTGCAGTAAGAGTCGCGTCGAATCCGCTTTCGGGTCGCATCCTACGACCATCACTTTTCGCCCCATTTCCGACAGACCGGCGACCGTGTTCTGGGTGGTGGTCGATTTTCCGATGCCGCCTTTCCCATAAATAGCAATCTTTCTCATAAGAAATAATCTTTTTACATTAATAACTATTAAAACCGCTAATACTAACTCAAAAGCCATGCCAAACCCCCTACAGCCGTTATACAAAAAAAATCATAACGCCTGTAATAGCACTGCAATCAAGATATTGAAGGAAAATTATTTTTTCGTCCGAAAAAGGTTTGGGCAGAGGTAGCATAAAAAATCTACCGGAATGTAGGAAAAAAATCGAAAATCCTACATTTTGGTGGGATTTTCTCCGACTTCGTCAAGAAGGCTTCGCCGTTTCACAAAATAACGGACATGAGACGTCTTCCTGTAATCGAAGACTTGGCATGTCTTCGAATATGAAATTAAAATTTTGCATTGACAAATCCTGCACACGGGTATAGATGTGTCCTCCATCCCAAGCGATAAAAGAATTATTCAATAACAACGAAGACATACGAGCAATCAATGGCGGAATTAATCGCTTGTCTTGAATACGAATCAGGCAAATGGGGATTCATTAATGACAAGGCGACATGATTCCGTAGAGACGTTGCCATGCAACGTCTCTACATGTAGGATGAGATTTGATTATTTCCGGCCGGTTCCAGATTGTTTTTGTAAGGCTTCGATTAGTTTTTGGCTTTCCGCAAGGGCTTTGTCTTTTTCCGCAAGGGCCTGGGCAACTCTTTCCAGTTCGATCCTTTCCTTTTCGAGGGCATGGGTCGTTTCGGCGATGACTTGATTTCTTTCGGCGATGACTTGATCCTTTTCGGCGATGGCTTGATCCTTTTCGGCGATGACTTGATCCTTTTCGGCGATGATTTGATCCTTTTTGGCGAAGCTACCCTTAACAGTTCTGTCCATACTTACTGCCTCCCAAAATTTATCATACGCCTCAAGTTCGCCGCGTGTATAGGCTCCTATCTCGCATATCTCTACCGCTTCTTTCAAATATTCATCTTCCAGCAATACGGGGTCAAGTTTGTAAACCGTCTCGCCCACTTCCTTGAGAAAGCGCAGCCACAAGACGCGCATTTTCTTTTCGGTCACCGTTTCGGGTACAAACTTGGGCAATTCTACCAGCACAAATTCCAAACCTTCTATCACTTCGTCGCTGTTTTCAATATTCACGATCTCGTAATGATGATAGTAGTTGTGCTCGCCCGGCGTGTAGATGTCGTTGATTACGGCAAGGGTGTAAACCGGCTGTATCAGGTCGTATGCTTCGCCCCTCGGCAACTGGCGCGCATACGCCTTGGTGGCGTTCAGCAACATCCGTCTCTTGAACTGGATGCCCCAGTAGTTCTGCATCTCCACGATGAATACCCGCCCGGTGTTCTCAACGCACTTGACGTCAACAATGGAATTTTTCCTGTCCGGCGTTTCAGGCAACTGTTCGGGCGTAAGGTATGTTATTTCTACAATGTTCTGCCCTTCCGGAAGCGGCAGCAACGCATTGAGAAAACTCTTTAACAGTTCGGGATGTTCGCCGAACACCTTCTTGAAGGGTATGTCGTTTTTTGGGTCTAAATAGCGTGCCATAGTTCGTTTTTATTTTGTTTGATACCGCAAAGATACATAAAATTTTTGATAATTACAAGCGCGAGGAATGAAAAAAGTTTTTTTACAGAGGACAGGTACAAAAAAATGGAAGTTGTATCATTATCGACGAATTTTTATGTTTATTTAACTTTTGGGCGTTGATTACTGCCCGGCTGCATGTCCCTGGCGGTGGTGATTGCGGTGGCGGTGGTGATTGTGGTAGAGACGTTGCATGCAACGTCTCTACGGAGGCCATGCAGTTACATTTCAGAAGGCATTCCAAGTCTTCGGAGACATTCCAAGTCTTCAAGACTTGGAATGTCTGCCTAATTC
>JAITPL010000116.1 GCA_031289445.1 Tannerella sp. | reverse complement strand
TATGTTCCCGAAGCTCCGTACATCACCCATTTAGTGCGGCTTTGGTCGCCGTCAATGGGCAGCTCGAACAGTTCGGGACACTCCCAGAATCCTGTTGTATGGCTCGTGCGAGTCCAGTCTTTCAGATTCGCGGAGGTGTAAATCGAATGTCCGTCGCGTTCGTTGAGTACGAGTACCCAGTGGTCTTTGTAGCGGAATACTTTAGGGTCGCGGGTGTCGTGGCTCTGCCATTCGTCGCCCGAATCAATGACCGGATTGCCGTCATATTTAGTCCATGTGCGACCCTTGTCGAGGCTGTAAGCGATGCCCTGTACCTGCTTCTCGCGCGAATCGGCCGTGAAGATGGCGACCATAGCGGGTGCGCCGCCTTTTTTGGCGAACCCTGCGGTGTTTTCGTAATCAATGACGGCCGAGCCTGAAAACATCGTACCGGTTTCATCGGGGAAAAGCGCTACAGGGAGTTCTTCCCAGTGAACGAGGTCGCTACTGACGGCGTGTCCCCAGTGCATGTTTTCCCATTCCCGCTCGTAGGGGTTATGTTGATAGAAGAGATGGTATTCGCCCTCGTAGAATAGCAGTCCGTTGGGATCGTTGTTCCAGCCCCGACGCGAGGTGAAATGTATCTGCGGGCGGTTGGTCTCGCGATAAAGACTGTCCTGACCTGCGATGGAATCGTCCTGATAGATAAATTTCAAGGCGGAATCATCGGCGGGATACGAAATCTTCAGCGTCTTGCCTTTCAGCGCCGACACATCGCAGAATACCCAGTAATCGGCCTCTCCCTGTGCCGCCAGACGGATTCGGAACGAGCGCTCGACGCGGCCTCCTACTTCAAAGGTCATCACCTGTCGCTCTACCTTGTGCGATACCGGCAGATTCAGGTAGCGTTTAGTGATTTTCACTTGCAAATCTCCCGCAAATGCGACGTTTGCACATAACAGAAATGTAATTGATAAACTTGTAAGTTTCATAGTTGAATCGTTTTATAATATGATGCAAAGTTAATAAATTCTTATCTACCAGCCGTAGTTTTGTTGATAAAGTTTTTTACTGAAATCAATTTGTGCTTTCGGGATAGGGAAATATTCATCCCTGTTCTTCGTGCATTTGGCTTCGTTCAGATATGTCCGTCTGCTTTTTTCGGCTGTAAAGTATTCGTTTACCGTTTCAGCGGCAATACCCCAGCGTACTAAATCAAAGTAACGGACACCTTCGAGCGCCAGTTCCAAACGGCGTTCCCAGCGCAGAGCCGTTATTGCGAAAGCCTTGTCCCATGCAGGGCAATTCTCTCCCGGTTTGTATTCGACGACATTGAATTTTCCTGTCGCTTTGCCGTTTGCATCCACCAAAAATCCGGTACTGTTGGACGCGCGTTTACGGATGCTGTTGATTACCGGCAGGGCTTCGGTTTCACGCCCTACTTCTATCAATGCTTCGGCTTTCCAGAGTATCAGGTCGTCATAACGAATTAAATCCCTGTTTTTTGCGCTTGACATGAAAGGCAATACCTTCTGAAAGCAGGGACAGTCGGGTAGTTCAACTTCTTTCAGCGACATGTATGCGCCGTATGTTTCGGGCTGCCTTGTCCATGTCTCGTGGAAGACAAAACCGGGGTCGTATTTGTACGGTAAACCCGGAATAGCCACGCTATGCAGTAGTCGCGGGTCGATGTTATTGTTCAGCATGTCTGCCGGTGTGCTGATGCTTGTATGATTGAAAGTATCGAATAGCGGCAGACCGTTTTCGTCAGTCTTGTAAGCATTTACCAAGTTTTGCGAAGGCGAGTGGAATCCGCAGCATCCGTACTCTGAATTCATAGGATAGTTGAGCATGGCTCCGAAGTCCAGCCTTCCGAACTCCGTTCCGTCACTGAGGGAATGTTGTATGGCGAATATTGATTCTTTCCCGTTTTGATTTGCCCAAAGAAAATTATACGCAAAATCGTTGGAAAGTCCGTACTTGCCCGATGCGATGACTTCGTCGATAAGCGAGATTACTTCGTTCAATTTTTCCCTGTTAATCGAGACTACGTTATTCTTCTCATCCTGTTCGTATGCTGCATAAAGCAGGGCTTTGGCAAGATATGCCTTAGCCATCCATTTGTTTATCCTGCCAAGTTCGTCGGACGGCTCGCCCAAACTTTCGGCTGCATGACGGAACTCTCCGATGATATACGCCCAACCTTCCTTGTCGGTCAATTCGACATTCGAGATATTGACATATTCTTCGGTAGGCACGGTTTCATCGATGTAAGGAATGTGCTTGAACAGGATTTTCAATTCAAAGTAGAAATGCGCTCTCAAAAATCTTACTTCGGCGATACGTATATCGCGTGTTGGCAACTCGCTTGATGTAATGTTATTTAAGCGAGCCAAGGCATTGTTTGCCCTCGAAATAGCTTTGTAACCCTGATACCAGCGGCCATCTATTGCGCCTACATTGTCGCGCATATAGACAAATGTCTCGAACAGATTCCAGTCGCCTACATCACCTGTTCCAGCGCCACCCTTGTAAGAATCGCCGGAACGCAAATCGCCATAAGGCCAGAGACTTATGTAATAGGGAAACCATTCGTTACCCAAGGCTGAATAAACGGATATAACCATCTTTTCGATGTTTTCCGGGGTATTCAACTGTTCGTCGAAAACAGCGCCTTTAGGTTTGTCGTTCAAAAAATCGTCGCATGATGTAATGAACAAAGCGACTGTTATTATTAATGCAAAATGTTTCATAATTATTGTCAGAATGTTACGTTAATACCAAAAGTTAATGAAAAGGGGATAGGATAAGCCAGATTGGGGACTTCAGGGTCGATGCCTGTGAAACTCTTACTGTAAATCGCAGCTATATTTTCGCCAAGGAAATATAAGCGTGCATTCCTCAGAAAATCAAGGCCATCAAGTTTTGGAACGGTATATCCCAGTTCCAGACTTGCAAGTTTCAGATATGAAGCATTTTCAATGAAGTATGATGAGAAGCGGGATTCGTTGTTCACATCATTGAGCGAGAGCGCCGGGATAGTGGAGTTGGGATTTTGAGGCGACCATGCGTCAAGTGTCCGGTCTCCGTAGTTATGACCGCTGAAGAAACTGATAAAGTCAGAATAGCGTTTCACTCCGTTATCCACTTGTATTCCCGCTACGCCGTTCCAGAACATACTTAAATCGAAGTCTTTCCACTTGGCGGAAATATTCACGCCGTAGAGTAAATCGGGGTCGCGGTCTCCGAGCCACACTCGGTCGTCGTCATTTATTTTGTCATCGCCGTTAGTGTTAGCGTAGCGCATTCGGCCTATGCCCTTGCCGGGCTGCGCGACGTGCGCGTCAACTTCTGCCTGCGTACGAAAAATTCCGTCGGCCTTGTATCCGTACATCGAAGTCAGCGACCGCCCTAAAATCGTCTGATCGTTACCGTTGCCGGCATACGAGCCGACTACATCCTCCGGCAGTTTTGTTATCTTATTATCATAATGAGAGGCGTTAGCTGCTATTGCGAAATCGAGATCGCCAAGTTTTTCATTATATATGACTACAGCTTCAAAGCCTGTATTCTTCATCGAAGCTCCATTAACCCAACGCTCGCCTCCTTCGCCGATTGTAGCAATATAGGCAGGTCTTATCAAAATATCTTCCGTGAATTTTGTGAAATAGTCAAATGTGAAAGTAAATTTCTGATTATAAAGTCCAAGATCAAGCCCAATGTTATTTTGTGTCGTTCCTTCCCATTTGAGGTTGGGATTGGCCATTTGTAAGCGTCTGTACCCTGAAGGCATCGTGCCGCTTCCGCTGCCCGATATATTATAGGCCGTTCCATAGTCAGGCTCCCATGTAGGATTGGAGCCGTACAAGGCCTGATAGATACCGTACGAGGCATAATCGCCTATTTCCTGATTACCGGTCTTGCCGTATCCGTAGCGCAGTTTCAAGTCGGATACTTGCGTGAAAGCGTCTGCAAAGAACTGTTCCTGACTTAATCGCCATCCGGCTGAAAATGCAGGAAACGTACCCCAACGGTTGTTCTCGCCGAAGCGTGATGAGCCGTCATAACGCAGGGTGGCCGAGAGTAGATAGCGATTGTCGTAACTGTAGTTAGCCTTGCCGAATAACGACGCCAGCGCATAACTTGTGCCGGAGCCACCTACACGCTTCTCGCCGGTACCGACGTCAATATACATGTAGTCGGGTGTTTCGAGAGCAAAGTCATCACGCCCTGCCGAGAAAGTCTCGTACTGATACTTGATTAATTCCTGTCCGGCAAGTATATCGAAATTGCTCTTGCCTATATCGAATCTGTAATTGAGGGTATTACTCAATATCCAGTTACCGCCGTAATTGGCATAGTTGTTCACTCGGTTGACATCTTCGGACATATAGCCCGATACATACGTCAACTGCATGTTACGTTGCCAGTATCCGAAATAATCCATGCCGAATCTCGAACGGAACAGCAACCCTTGTAGCGGCTCAATATCTATATGAACATCACCGAAAATACGCACGAAATCTTCATGGTTTTGCTTGTTGTCCTCTATGATGCGCGACGGATTCTGACGGTCGCTCATACCGCCTACAGGGCCTCCCCAACCTTCGCCGTCAACGGTATGCACAGGGACGATAGGCCAAATCTCGTGAGTCTGTCCGAGAATAGAAGGTGCGTCAATCAGCGATTTGCGAAACTTTGTTACCGACAGGTTTTCGCCAATCTTGAGAACGTTTTTCACAAGATTGAAATCGGAGTTCAGACGCGCCGACAACCTGTTGAAATAAGTACCTTTCACTGTTCCCTGATTGTCGAAATAGTCAAGCGAAAACTGTGTGTTGCCCTTTTGGTTGCCTGATGTAACCGTCATGTTGTAGTTTTGCACCACGCCTGTCCGCCCGACTTCTTTCTGCCAGTCGGTATCGGCCGGTTTCATTGTCTTGTCGGCATCAAGATACTCCGAAAGAACGACTTCATCCAGTATTTCGTTGCCATTCTCACCGTGCCACTTAAACTGATATACTCCGAAATCAGGATCTGTGCCGTCGTTCAAGGCAGCTCGCCACTGCACCCATCCTCGCTGCTCGGTGTTGAGCAGGCTAAGCGACTGTGCATAGTTCTGAATAGTGGTCGAAGCTCGAAAGTCCACCTTCGTTTCGCCTGTTTTGCCTTTTTTTGTAGTGATGATGATTACGCCGTTTGCCGCGCGTGACCCGTAAATGCTTGCCGACGAAGCGTCTTTCAATACCTGAATGCTCTCTATGTCATTGGGATTGAGTTCCGACATCGACCGCTTGGTAGGTACGCCGTCAATAATATACAAAGGGTCGTTGTTTCCCAGTGTGCCGACGCCTCGTATCCTGATAGTGGCGCTGCCGTCAGGCGCTCCGCTTGTCGATACTTGCATACCCGCCACACGTCCCTTCAACGCCTGCATAATATTGCCGGAGTTGACGTCTTCGACGTCTGTAATCTTGACTACGCTGACTGCGCCTGTCAGGTCGGCTTTCTTCTGCGATGAATAGCCGGTAACAACAACGTCCGACAGCTCCATCACATTTTCCTTCAAAACGATATGCAAGGTAGCATTTTCTTCAACCGACACTTCCTGCGTTATATATCCTATATAACTGATTTGCAAAGTAGCGCCTTTAGAGACGTTGAGGATAAACTGACCGTCAGCATCGGTAACGATACCGTTAGTAGTACCTTTCTCTACGACAGATGCACCTGTAACCGGCTCATTGTCGGTAGCCGAAATGACCGTACCTGTTACTGCCGTTTGCTGTGCGTACATAATATATGTCATGAATAATAGACTGACTATGACACACATCTTTCTAAATAAACTTCTTACTTTCATTTGATAATATAATTTTGTTTGACATGATTTATCGACGGCAAAAGTAAACATATCATTATCGACGGGCAATAACAAATCAAACAAACTTTAGCACATTTGTCGCATGGAGACAAATGTGATTGAAATGTAACAAAAGTAATCTATTTACAGTACTCGGTGGGCGTTATATCGTAAACCGATTTGAAACATTTAGCGAAATAGGCAGGCGAAGAGAAACCGGTTTGATAGGCTATCTCGCTGATGGTAAGGTTATTTTTACGTAATAGCTGTGCAGCCTTATTTAAACGGTAGTTGCGCAAAAAATCAACAGGGGGAAGGCCTGTCAGTTCTTTTATCTTGCGGTGCAGATGTCCTCGCGACAATCCCAACACCTCGCTCAGTCTCTCGATATTGTATTCGGAATCGGTATATACCTCTTCAATTTTCGCAAGGAAACGTCGCATGAAACGGTCTTCAATATTGTCGGCCTTTTCCGGCTCGGTAAGCAGCAGATGGCCATCTTTCAACTTTTGCAGTAACTGTTCGCGCAGTTTCTTTCTTTCTTCAAGCAGGCGAATAATCCTCACTTTCACGTATGGTAAACTGAACGGCTTCTGTATGTAACCGTCGGCTCCTCTCGAAATGCCGTACAATCGCTGACGATCTTCGGTAAGCGCCGTCAGTATTATTACCGGAATATGACTGAACGAAATGCCGGTCTTTATATAACGGCACAAGTCAAATCCGTTCATGTTAGGCATCATAACATCGCTCAAGACTAACGATACATCATCCTTTTCAAGAATCGCGATTGCCTCTGTCCCATTTGAGGCGGTAAGCACGGTAAAAAGTTCTTTCAATTCACGCTCAAGATAGTTGCGCACCTCTTCATCATCCTCTACAACCAATACAGTGTATGGATAAGCAGACGATAACAGCGCCTTTGTCTCGCTGTCGTCCAGTTGCGAAGCTTCGTACGACACCGGCGAAATATCATCTTCAGCCGCATTGCTGCCTTTAAGATGAGCCTTGTCGGCAGACAAACTGACAGTGAAGCGAGTAAACTGCCCCGGCTTGCTCTCGACCGTGATGGATCCTTTGTGCATCCTGACATATTCCTGCGCAAGATGTAGCCCGATACCTGTCCCCGACGAACAATTGTCGGTGTAGAAAAGGTCGAAGATAAAAGGTAGTTTTTCAGCGCTGATACCGCAACCCGAATCCTCAACAACGATGTAAATAATATCTTCCTGCATAGAAAAACAGACACTGATATTACCGTGTTCGGGTGTGAACTTGAACGCATTAGACAGCAAATTGACCAGCGTTTTCTCTATCATATCCGTATCTATCCATATCTGACACTTCTTTACGTGAGCAGTAAAAGTGTAGGAAATGTGCCTGACTGTCGCCATACTGTTGAAAAACGACATAACCTCGCGAGTGAAACCGACTATTTCAACCTCCCGTATTTTCATCTTTTCTTTACGCTCTTCTATTTTGCGGAAGTCAAGCAGTTGATTTATGACCCGTAACAAACGCTCTGCATTTTTGTGAATCAACTGTAAATCGGCAAAATACTGCGATTCCTTCAAAAGAGGCAGTATCTTTTCGAGAGGCGAAAGAATAAGCGTCAGCGGCGTCCTTACCTCGTGCGAAACATTGATGAAGAACTGCATCTTCTGCGCCGTAACCTCCTTTATTTCGGCATTCAGTTCTATCAGTTTGTGACGCTGCTCCTCTTCCTTGCGGTTTATCTCTTTCAAGGTGGTGTTTGCGTTATTTAGCTTGCGATTGATGCGGAAAGCATAAACGGTAAGGATAATAAATCCTATCATCAAAACGGATATTATGGAAAGTGAACTTTGCAGAAAATTAAAACGATTGAACAGAGTGTCAATTCGCGACCTTTGAGTTTCTATGCGTTGCTGATAATTAATTATTTGCGCCGACTGCAACAAGAGCGTACTCGCTACAGTCTTATCTACAAGCGCCGACTGTAGAGGGATGAACTTATCGACCGGTAAACCCCCGGCAAGGCGCACCGCAGCCCGTACTATCTGCTCGCCGCCGGTGGGATACATGAAAGAGGTATTGATGCGCCCGTCGGCAACAGCTTCCAAACCCGCCCCCGGAACGGCATCCACACCTATGATATGAATCTTGTGGCCTTCAATAGAATCTTTCTTCACGAAAAATTCACGCACCGCAATGGCCATCATATCGTTGTGTGCATAAACAAAGTCGATTTTTTCGGGCAAACGAGCGCGTTTTATGCGTATTGCCGTTGTATCATAGCGCCACTCGCCCTGTAGCCCTACAAAGGTAAGGTCAGGCCGACTGCTTAAAGCATCCACAAAGCCTTCATGACGCTCCTGAGCAGGCGAAGAGGTGGATAATCCCCAGACTTCAAGTATAACGGCATTTTGTGGCAAATACCCCATAGCATAACTGCCGGCGCTCTTGCCTATCTCATAATTGTTGGATCCGACAAAGGTGGTGTATAAATCGGTATTGACCTTGCGGTCGGTGATGATAGTAGGAATACCGGCACGATAAGCTTCTTCGGCTACCGAAGTCAGCGGCTCCGATTCGTTGGGCGAAATAATCAGCACATCCACACCCATTGCGATAAGTTCGCGTATCTGCTCTATTTGCTGCTTGTTGTTAGTATCGGCATTACGTATATCCAACTCGATGTTATCATAGTTAGAGGCCTCAATACGCACTGCACGAATCATTGTTTGACGCCAGGCATCATCAAGCATGCACTGCGAAAGCCCGATAACAATCTTCGACTCTTTTTTTAGAGGATTGCACTGAACCGCAGATACTGCATAAAGAATTACTAATAGTGTGTTTCGGATATGTTTCATAGCTCATAACTTCTCTTCAATTTCGCATTTTAATATTGAATTTAAGGTGCAAAGGTAAGACTTTTATTTGAAAGTGACTGCATCCGGTTGCAGAACGGCGTAATGGGCGGCATTTTGTGCTATGCTTACTTCAACCGGACTCAGTCCGTCGGGAGCGTAGGTGTTTCCGACAACGCTTTTTCCGGTAAGTTTCTCAAACCACACGCAAGCGGCAGTGTAACGTCCCAAAGGCTTTTGCAGGTGATAACCGTCACGGCAAAAGACGTCTCCCAAAGAACTGCTTCGTCCGTTTTGAATGGCTGTTCCGGCAGGGACGATAAATGCAAGGTCGGCAACATCGGCAAGCACTTTGTCGGTAGCGGATACGATTGCGCTGTACATGACGCCCTGATTTTTATTGTAATTGACGAATCCACCGTGAGTGGAGCTTTCCGCATACGCCCAAGTACGGTGCAACACTAATGTCGGCTTGCTTCCTTCTACGACATGGCTTTTTACGTAAGCTATCAGCTCCGTCAGGAAAGGAAAATAGCTGTCGTACATACCCGAAAGCTGGCTTACTTGCTGAACGGAAATGTAATCCCAAGGCTCGTCTTGCAGGATGTTCAGCAGGGTTTTGCCGGCGGTGTTTGTCATTGTTCCGCCCGTTATTTTACGGTATTCGTAGGCTGCGGCATCCGTGTCGGCATTGTCCCGGTGCCTTTCCAAAGAACAGCCTCCGATGTACGCATTTCCGATAACCAGACTGTCGCCGGCAGCTGCGGACAACTGATACAAATGTTCTTCCAGGGCATCTTCGGAAAAACTGTTTCCGATAGCCAATACTTTTATAACTTCTTTCGC
>JAITPL010000093.1 GCA_031289445.1 Tannerella sp. | reverse complement strand
CCACGAAAACTCGTGCGGCGCGAACAGCTCCGCAACAAAAACGAGCACAATCAACAGCCCCATTATAATAATGTACAGTTTGCCGCCACTCATACGCTTAGCCCTTTCCATGTATTAATCATGTCGGTTTGGAGGTCGCGCATGATACCGGTCAATTCTGCCGTGGCGGGATAGTTGCCGTAGCGCACTTGCAGAAAACGGTTGGTCAGTTGGCGGAAAGCAGGCTTCAGGGAGATAACTTTCATGTCGTAGAGATACTCCGTTGGCGTCTTGTGTATCTGCCAGTCGATCATACTGTTGTCCGACAGGAAACGCAGCGTTTGCAGATAGATATAGCGGATGGCGAGGCGATAATCGCCGTGTTTCAAGGCCGTCGCTATCTCGCGCTCGAAATCTATACCGTGAATCGTTTCTTCTTCGACCTCGTAGGGCAGCGAGGCCGACTTCTTTGTGCGCATAAAGAGTTCAGGCCGTTTCTTGTAGAGGAAATACAGCACCGAGACGACAATGGCAGCGAAGAATATGATCATTATGGGCGTGGTTACTTCGCGCCCGATGCTGCCTCCGAAGATGGAGCGCAGAAGGTCGTTAAACCATCGAGCCAGCATCTCGAACAGGTTATATTCGGGCATTTTGAGTTGTTCCTCATAAGCATAAGCCCTGTTTGCCTGATAGTCGGCAATTTTCCCGACGTCGTATATGACGGTATCCTTCGGCAGTTCCATGCGCTTACAGTTCCTTGAAATTCTCTATATTTGATTCGATAGTAACGCCTTCGACTTTTTCGCGGGCATGGAAATATTGGAAAGCAATTCCCGCAACGCCGATAATCGAAGCGGCATACATGCCATACGCCTGCACCAGACCTAATATATAGAGTATAAACTTATACCAGACGGCGTTGACCATTGATGCATCCGATGCTCCGGACATGGTCGAGAAAACCCCTCCGATAATCGTCAGAATATACCATGGCATCATTGTAACGGTCTGAATAACCGATGATATGATATAAAGTACAATCATCAGACCCAGCATTCCCCAGAAAGTGGTTATACCGAGCCGCCATGCCTTGAGTAGAGCTTGCCACAGAGTTATTTTCTCGAACAGATATATAGGCAGAATCATTGATATGATAACGGCGCCGAACAGTACGGCAAGTATTATCGGAATCGTGAGTACAAGCGACCAGGGCGAGACTGTGGCGACAAGCACGGCGGCTATGGCGACTATCACCACATAAACAAGGATAATGAACAGGAGCAATCGTATGATCTTCCAGAAGTCGCGAATAAGGATGTCTTTGAAGTCGGCAAAAACAACGTCATGAAGGCTGTTTTCGCGCGTGGCATAAGTCTTCATCAAGGCATAGACCAGACTCGACAGCAGCGCGGAGCCGACGAGGTAGCATAGCACTAATATACCGTAGTTGGCGATGAATCCTTCCACCCCTCCGATGATGCCGATGTCGTTAGTGGCGCTAAGCTTGAACACCGACGCAAAGAAAGAGTTCATTGCGTAGGTCTGTATCAGGCAGATCGGCATGATCAGATAGAAAGTGTACTTTAACAGGACTTTCCAGTTTTGACGGATAAAGTCAAAGGTAGCGTTCATTTTTTCGGAGAACGTACGTTGGCGATAAAATTCAATTTTTGTTTCCATTTGATTGAAGTATTGGTAAGACAATATAATAATAAACAACAGATGCGAACGAGAAGATGATGACGCCGAGGCGGACGGCAACGGGATACTCGGTGTGCCGCGTCAGGTAACTCTCGATGAAAGCGGCTACGAGGAAGACCGGTATCAGTCCGGCGATTATCTTTAGTCCCCGCTTGGCGCCTTGACGAAAGGCATATCCTCGCGAGTAGGTTCCCGGGAAGAGCCAACCGTTGCCGAGTGCAAAACCTGCCGCGCCTGCGATGATAATGGCCGAAATCTCGAACGTGCCGTGCAGCCAGACAGCCAGCATGGATTCGTAGCCTACGCCGTGTTGAAAGAAGAAAGCCTGAAACGCGCCTACCATCACGCCGTTATAAAAAAGCGCCATACCGGTCATAAAGCCCGTCAGCAGCCCGTAAACGAAGACTATGAAAGATACGCGGATATTATTGAAAGCGATAAGCAGGAACATTCGCATGGGTGAAGATTGTCCGTAAATGCCCATCGCATTGCCTTGCTTGATATTGTCGAGGGTCATATCCACATATCCGTCGCCGAGTATCAGCCTGACGAAACTGTCGTCATTGAGCGCCGAAACGACGCCAATCAGAACGCTGACCGCAAAGACGATAAACGAATAAAGCAGTTCCTTTCGCGAGCGATACATGGTTTCGGGTATCTCCCGCGTCCAGAACGTTATGATACGCGAATACGTTTCTTTCTTGCTCTTATACAAATGGTTGTGCAGCGCCGAAGCCAGATTGTTGAGGTAGATGGTGATGCGCGAGCGGGGATAGTGCGAGCGCGAGAACGACAGGTCGGTGGTTATCTCGGTATAGGCGTCGCCCAGTTCTCCGGGGTTGTGCGTATCAACCTCGTCCACGACCTTTTGCAAGGACTTCCACTTGTCAATATTTTGACGTATAAACGAAATTTCTTTCATCCTTTTTGATATTATTTGCTACAAAAGTAATATATTTGCACGATAATTCAATAAATTTATGTCGGAAACGAGAATAGTTACAAGCCAGTATGTAGAAATAGAGCAGACGCCTGCGGGCATCGGAGAGCGTATCTTTGCCCGTATTATCGATTATTTCACCATGTCGGTATATCTGATCGGGTGGTTTTATTTCGTCACAAAAATATTAGATTTGAGTGACGTCGGCGACCTCAATATCTTGATTTACGCTCTGGGTATGCTGCCTGTCGTGTTCTACTCATTTCTGTGGGAGACCTTCAACCGCGGACGCTCGCCGGGCAAGATGGTTTTCGGGACGCGGGTAGTCATGCGCGACGGCTCAACGCCTACGCTCGGCGGCTATTTCCTGCGATGGCTGCTGTTGATGGTTGACGTCATCTCATGGATGGGAGTGGTTGTCATCCTGCTAAACCGCAACAATCAGCGTCTGGGCGACTTGGCCGCCGGGACGGTCGTTATCAAGGAGCGCGACTATCGACGTATCCATGTCTCGCTCGACGAGTTCAACCATCTTACCCGCAATTACCGACCGGTATATGTGCAGGCCGAAAACCTCTCGCTCGAGCAGGTCGGCACTATCAACGAGGCTCTGACGCGCTTTGACGCACAACGCGCCCGCCGCATCTCACTTCTTGCCGCCAAAGTGCGCGAATTTCTCCGCATCAATCCGCCCGCCGACGACGAGACTTTCCTGCGCACACTGACTCGCGACTACCAGTATTTTGCACTCGAAGAGATATAAAATTAGAAGGTAGAAGCTGTTATGTCTTTGAAATTTTCGACAAAGGTAAATGAGATTTTTGAGATTTACAAGCACGAGGAATGAAAAAAATTAGAGAAAATATAAATTTTTTTCTCTAAAACTTGTATAATACAAAAAATGTGTTTATCTTTGCAGCGTTTTACTGTTACATATTATGACAAGTGCGTTTATTACTACATCTCTCGTTGCTTCCGGCTCCGGCTCCACCCACCTTGGATTCGGACGGAATAATAGCGCGCAAATGTTAATAAATGTTAACGGGGGGGGTAAATCCCATAACTCACAGAAAATCAAGCACTTACGTAAGTTATTGCGGGCGTCCAACTATGGCTGTCCGCACTTTGTACACCGGATTGCAGCAAAGCTTTCCGGCGGCTTTCGTTATAAGCAATCCGAGCGAAAATTCATTTATCTATTTACTAACCAATAATTTAACAACATGCAGAAAAGTAACCTAAAAATTATTAGCATCTGCTTTTTAGCAATGACAATCGTTTCGATTCCGAGCATCATGTATGCGGACACCTCACCGCATACCGCCTATACGGCAAACACAGCATCGGATGAAGACGCGCTAAAGGAAAGCAATCTGTCGCCGCAACAGCAACCGCAACAGGCTCGTAAGACAATTACAGGCACGATTACGGACGAAATCGGCGAAACAGTGCCCGGAGCGACCATCAGGGTCAAAGGCACTACAAGAGGTGTAATCACCGACGTTGACGGAAAGTTCTCGCTTGACGTCGCTTCGACTGATGTGCTGGAAGTGGACTTCATCGGCTACCAAACGGCAAGCGTGCCGGTAGGCGAGCAGAAAGTATTCAACATTCAGTTGCAAATCAAACCGAATGAACTGGACGAGGTAACGGTCGTGGCCTTCGGTAAACAGAAGAAAGAGAGCGTCATAGCCTCCGTATCGACCCTCAACACCAAAGACCTCAAAGTACCGACCAACAACCTGACCACCGCTTTGGCCGGACGTATTGCAGGATTGATTTCGTATCAACGCAGCGGTGAGCCTGGTCTCGACGCCGATAACGCCGAGTTCTTTATCCGCGGCGTAACTACTTTCGGTACAGGAAAGAAAGACCCGCTGATACTGATCGACGGAGTAGAAATGGAATCGAGCGATCTGGCACGATTGACGGCTGATGATATAGCAAGTTTTTCGGTAATGAAAGACGCTAATGCAACGGCTCTCTACGGTGCGCGAGGCGCTAACGGCGTTATCCTGGTAACAACGCGCGAAGGTACCGAAGGCGCGGTGAAGATACAGTTTCGCGCCGAGATGTCGCACTCGTCGAACACTGAAAATGTCGCTCTGGCTGACCCTATTACCTACATGAAACTGCATAACGAAGCAGTCGTTACCCGCGACCCGATGGCCATGCTGCCCTACTCGGAAGTGAAAATTGCAAAGACCGAACTCGGCGCCGACCCGGTCCTTTATCCGACGGTCGATTGGATGAAGATGCTCTTCAACAATTACACAATCAACCATCGCTACAACATGAATATCAGCGGCGGCGGCACAATAGCACGCTATTACGTGGCCGCTTCGTATTCGAAAGACAACGGTATAATCAACGTTGACAAACGCAACAGCTTCAATAACAATATCGACGTGGACAGGTATGTGCTCCGCTCGAACGTTAACGTCAACCTCTCCAAAACGACCGAAGCAATCATTCGTCTGCACGGCTCGTTCGATGACTATTCAGGCCCTATAGACGGAGGCTCGGACCTCTACAAGAAAGCACGAAATGCCAATCCTACATACTTCTTGCCCTACTATGAGCCGGACGATTCGAAAGCAATGATTTTTGCCAATCATATCCTTTTTGGCAACTACGGCAGCGGTAATTATCTGAATCCCTATTCCGAAATGCTTAGAGGATATAAATCCAATCACCGCTCAAGCATGCTGGCGCAGTTTGAGGTTAAACAGAATTTGAACTTTATCACCGAAGGCCTCTCGATAAGAGGAATGTTCAATGTCAACCGCTTCTCGATGCTCGAAAACCAAAATTCATACATGCCGTTCTTCTATTATGCCACACAATCTTTTTTAGACCGCAGCAAATATATGCTTGTGCCCATTAATCCGAATGACGGTACCGACTATCTGCAAACGAGCGGCATAGGGCTGCAAATAACGAGCAGTCTCTATTTCGAGAGCGCACTGTCGTATGCCAAGGAAATCGGCGAAAACCACAACGTTTCAGGTATGTTGGTTTACACCTTACGCGAGTCAAGAGATAACAATTACAGCAATTTTCAAGCGCTGATGCCGCATCGCAACCTGGGTCTGGCAGGCCGTCTTACTTACGGTTATGCAAGCCGCTATTTCCTTGAAGCAAACTTTGGCTACAACGGCTCGGAGCGCTTTGCCGAGCACGAGCGTTTCGGCTTCTTTCCATCTGTCGGCGCAGGATATATTGTTACCAACGAAGAGTTCATGGAACCCTACAAGGAAGTGCTTTCAAAACTCAAACTTAAAGCCACTTACGGACTTGTCGGTAACGATAATATAGGCAACTCGAACGAACGCTTCTTCTATCTCTCAAACGTAAACATGAACGACGGCGGACGCGGATTTACCCTTGGCGACGAGTTTCAATACACTCGCAACGGCATATCCATCTCGCGTTACGAAGACCCCAATATCACATGGGAAATAAGCCGCAAGACGAATCTGGGTCTGGAACTTAATCTCTGGAACAGCCTTGAGATACAGGCGGATTATTTCACCGAAGAGCGCAGCAACATACTTCAACTTCGCGCCGATGTGCCGACCACAATGGGACTGCAAGCCGTTCCGTCATCCAATATCGGAGAAGCCGTCGGCAGCGGAATAGATATTTCGGTGGACTACAGCAAATCTTTCGGCAAAAGCATCTGGGCGTCGCTGCGTGGCAATTTCACTTACGCCACAAGCCATTACACCCTCTACGAAGAGCCGGATTATGCCAATACACCCTGGCGTACGCACGTTGATAGAAAAATCTCGCAACAGTACGGATATATCGCCGAACGCCTTTTCCTCGACGACGACGAAGTGAAAAATTCGCCTGTACAATTCGAAGGTTACATGGCAGGAGATATTAAATACAAAGATATCAACGGCGACGGCGTTATCAATGAAAACGACCAGGTACCGATCGGCTACCCGACAACACCCGAAATCATTTATGGCTACGGTTTGTCATTCGGATATAAGAATCTCGACGCTTCGGTGTTTTTTCAAGGCTCGGCTCGCTCTTCATTCTTTATCGATCCGTCGGCTACCTCTCCTTTTGTCAACCGTAGTGACGGAAGTGTTGACCAGACGCTTTTGCCGTTTGAAACCAACCGCGCCATGCTGCAATACTGGGCAGACGATCACTGGACTCTCGACAGTCGCAATATTTACGCTCTCTGGCCGCGTCTCTCGGCTAGCCATGTTGCCAACAATGAAGTGAGAAGCACGTGGTGGATGCGCGACGGCTCTTTTATGCGACTTAAAAGCGTCGAAGTGGGCTATACCTTGCCAAAGGACTGGCTTCGTCCGTTCCGCTTGCAAAGCTTCAGAGTATATTTCTCAGGCAGCAATCTGCTGCTCTTCTCAAGATTCAAGATGTGGGACGTCGAAATGGCCGGCAACGGACTCGGATACCCGCTTCAAAGAGTGTTAAACATTGGTGTTAATGCAAACTTTTAATCATCATATCTTATGAAATCATATATCAAACTTTTAATGATCGGACTGCTCACAGCTACATCGAGTTGTGACTTTCTTAATGTAGTGCCCGAAGGAACGGCAACTATGGACAACGCATTCTCGACCAGAATAAATGCGGAAAAGTTCTTCTTCTCATGCTACAATTATCTGCCCAACTTCGCCAACGTATTCACTTACCCTGCAATGGTCGGCGGAGACGAGTTCTTCTGGAATATCGACAATAGCGGAATCAGAGAGCGTTCAGGCTCGAAGATAGTACGCGGACAACAGCAGTCAAGCGACCCGATTCAAAACTACTGGGACGGCGCACGCGACGGCCGCAATATGTTTATCGGTCTGAGAGATTGCAATATCTTTCTCGAAAATATTAATAAAGTGCCCGACCTCGAACAGTACGAAATGATACAGTGGCGCGCCGAAGTGAAATGCGTTAAGGCTTATATTCACTTCTTCCTGATGCAACTCTACGGCCCTATTCCTATAATAAGGGGAAATTTCGCGGTCAATGCGATGCCCGAAGAAACTCGTGTATATCGCGAGCCGGTTGAAGAGGTAACCGCATATATAGTCGAACTGATAGATGAGGCCATGCCCGAGCTGATGGAGAATGTGGATAATCCTATCGAGCAGATGGGACGCATAACGCAAGCTGCCGCCAAGGCGATGAAAGCCAAGGTCTTGGTATGGGCGGCAAGTCCTTTCAGCAACGGCAATGCCGACTATGCGTCGTTCGTTGACAATCGTCAGATTAATCTGTTTCCCGTCAATTACGACCCTAAAAAATGGGAACTTGCGGCGACGGCAATCAAAGAAGCCATCGACGTCGCTAAATATGCAGGTCATCGTCTGTATCAATACAATCCGCCCGGAAACGCTCAGAATCTTTCAGCTGCCAGGAAACTGGAATATGCGCTGCGAGGCCCTATAACAGACCGTTATAATGACGAAATTATCTGGCCGGCCACAAACAGTACGGAGGAACTGCAAAGATATTGCTGCCCGCAATTCTATACCGAGGGCACTTCGGTGTCGGAAGTGTGCGCTACACTCAGTATCGTCGAACAGTTTTATACTTACAACGGTCTGCCGATAGATGAAGACCCGAACTGGGATCTTACACGCCGTTTCGAGACTCAAAAAGCGGAGGGCGCTCTCGCCGAATGGCATAACGACTATATAGGTAAGGATGAGGTAACGGCTAAAATGAATTTCTACCGCGAGCCGAGGTTTTATGCTTATCTGGGCTTCGACCGTGGTAAATTCGCCACAAGTCAGAGCACAGAGCCGACGGTTATTAAAAACCGAAGCGCCGAAACTAACGGCTACAAGGTCGAAGGCTCTCATATCTCGACCGGTTATTATGTGAAGAAGCTGGTGCCTAACGAAATCGCTGCCGGAACATCTTATACTGCTCCCCGACGCTATTCCATGCCGATAATACGGCTTGCCGATTTGTATCTCCTCTATGCCGAGGCGCTCAACGAAGTAAGCGGGCCTTCGGAACAGGTTTACGGATATATTGATTCCATTCGTATTCGCGCCGGTATTCCGCCAATCAGAGAGGCTTACGCAAACGCTGCACAAGCTTTCCGCAATAAGCCTTACAATCAGGAGGGCCTGCGCGAAATCATTAAACGCGAGCGGGCTATAGAGCTGTCTTTTGAAGGTGAACGTTTTTGGGACTTGCGCCGCTGGAAAGACGCTGCACAATATTTTAGCGAATCGATCAGAGGTTGGAACTATCAAGGTACTACCGACCTGTCATACTACAACATAGTAACTTATCTCGATAACCGTACATATAATCAGAAACATTATCTGTGGCCTCTCAAGATAAGTACGCTAACAGTCAACTCCAATCTGGTACAAAACCCGGGATGGTGATTTAATTGACAATTGAGAATTTTCTCGATTTCTAACTTCTAATTTTATTTTTATGAATGCAAATAATTATTTTTATAACATGCTACGTTCTATATGTACTTTAATGTTGGCGGCGCTTCTGATAACTGCCTGTGCGGAATCGAAGTTCGAGCCTAATCCAACCGACAAGATACCTCCCCAGTCGCTCGAAGTAACTACGGTCGAGAGTATCCCCGGCGGCGCAAAGATCTATTTCAAGCTGCCCGCCGAAACCGACATCTCTTACGTGAGAGGCGAATTTCTCTCCAACGGCGTGAAACGGATAGTCCGTTCTTCTATCTATAACAACTATCTGCTGGTCGAGGGACTTGGTTCGACTAATCCGGTCGAAATTACTCTTTACCTCGTTGACCACAGCGAAAACTCATCATCGCCGGTCGTTCGCAGTTTTACACCCTCAACGCCGCCCATCTACTCCATTCTCGGCTCTATCGACGTCATACCCGATTTCGGTGGCATCACCGCCAAATGGGACAACCCCACGCAAACCGAGATATGTTTTTCGTTTATGGTCGAAGATTCCTTAGGCGTATTGCAAGATTACGAAATTACCTTCAATAACGAAGAACAAGGCAGTTTCTCCTTGCGCGGCTTCAATACCGACGAGCGCCTCTGGGGCGTCTATCTGCGCGACAAATGGGGTAACAAGTCGGACACGCTGGCAGTGAAACGGTCGCCTTTCTTCGAGGAAATGCTTGAGAAGAAGAAATTCTTTGAAGTAGCGCTGCCGGGAGATAATACTTCCGTCAGAAGCGGACGCCCGCTCTCGTTCACCTGGGACAACGACCTCAACACTATCTGGCATACAGAGCCGGGAGTGCCCGAAGGTACTCCTCCGCAACATTTCACAATCTGTTTCGGCACGGATATAGAAGCCAAACTCAGCCGTTTCGTGCTTTATGCCAGAGGTGAAACATATTATTACGGTCAGCATAATATCCGCTTTTTCCAAGTTTGGGGTACCAATGAACTCCTGCGCGACAAATCCGACAAGGAATATTGGACAGGCAATGCCTGGAAAAACGACTGGTTTCTTATCGGAGATTATGAAGTTGTAAAGCCTTCGGGGCTGCCCGGCACACAGTATAATGAACTGGACAGGGCCGTGCAGGATGCGGGGTTTGATTTTCCGGTACCACTCGAAACGGATCTGGTGAGATATGTTCGGTTTGAGGTATCCCAAACATGGGCTAACTCGGCTGCTCTACACTTTAGGGAAATATCCTTCTATGGAGATGATTTTATTGACAATTAAAACAATGCAGATATGAAAAATTTAATAGTAATTCTTACTTTGACATGCTTGTGTTTCTTCGGATGCGACGATATGAACAATATCAATCAGGAATACATCGACCGCGGTGAAACGATATATACAGGGGTTGTCGATTCAATCAAAGCCTCGCCGGGTTACAACCGCGTCCGGGTCAACTGGTATATAAACTCCGACCCGCGCGTCCGTAAAACCGTCATCTACTGGAATGAAGGCAAAGATTCAACCGTAGTTCAGGTTTCGCGTCAGGATAATACTCCGACCTACCACGAGTTAACTTTCGCTGTTCCCGAAGGCGCTTATGTCTTCCAGTTTGTTACTCAGGACAACGAGGGACATCACTCGGTGAATACCACCTTCAGCGAAATCAGCGTCAACATCTATGGCAACAGGTATATTGCAGGATTAAACAATCGACCGGTTGCATCCGTCAATACAACCAAGATTGTTTGGGGAGACGTCGAGTCGGTAACAATACAATATACAACGGTTTATTATACGGACGATGCAGGAGCGGCACAGGTAATCAGAGTTGAGAACGATGTAACCGAAACACCGCTTCCCGGCGCTCAAACCGGTACGGCGATTTCGGTGGTTACTACCTTCAAACCGCTCAACGGTCTTGACGAGGTTGACGCCCTGCCAAGAGTTTATACACTATAGAGTAGTGAACAGTGAACAGTGAACGGTTATTAGCTAATAGCTGTTCGCTGTTCACTGAATTTATAATTACTCCGCCTTTTAATTTTTACTTCTTAATTGACTTCTCCCTTTTACTTCTTAATTTTTAATTGAATCGCCCTCTTTTAATTTTTAATTGAATTTCAAACGTTTCCCCTTCGTCGGAGATATGCGTGTTTGCAAAGATTGGCGAGGCTTCGGAGAGGAAGCCGTTGAGGTCTTCGTAGCGGGCCGAGTAATGTCCGAGGATGAGGCTTCCAACCTTTGCGCGAGCAGCTATCTCGGCGGCCTGACGCGCGGTCGAGTGGAAAGTCTGGCGAGCGCGGGGCAGATCGGCTTCGAGGAAAGTGGCTTCGTGGTAGAGGCAATCGACGCCCTCTATAATAGGTATGATGGCAGGCGAGTAAGCCGTATCCGAGCAGAATGCATAGCTGCGCGGAGGGTCTGCCGGTCGGGTCAGCCGCGATGCAGGCACTGTAACACCGTCTGCGGTAATAAAATCCATGCCCCGCTTAATCTCCGCTATCTCGCGCAAAGGAACATTGTAGAAATCAATCATCTCGCGGATGATATGCGGCTCGCGGGGCTTCTCCCTGAAAAGATAGCCGCATGTAGGTATCCGGTGATGAAGAGGTATGGAATAGACCGACACCGAACGGTCTTCCATCACGAGTTCGTGTTTGCCGGTATCGACCGTGTTGAAGCTGATTTTGTAAGGCAGCTCCTTGCAAAACCGTGAGAGAACTGGCGACAGAAAAGCCTCCGTTCCGTCGGGGCCATGAATGACAAGCTCGCCGGTGCGGCCGAGCATGCCGAGCGTCGAAACCAGTCCGGGCAAACCGAAGCAGTGGTCGCCGTGCAGATGCGAGATAAAGACGTTATTGAGCCGGTTAAAGCGCACCCGGTAGCGTCGCATCTGCAGTTGCGTACCTTCGCCGCAATCTATAAGATAGAGCTTGTCGCGCAAGTCAACGACCTGTGCCGTGGGAGCATGGCGGACAGTCGGTGTAGCCGACCCGCAGCCCATAATCATAACATTGAAATCAGACATGAATGGTAATTCAAAGTTTCTCCTTCAGCCATCGGCGAATAGGTTCGTCGGCGTATTTCATCAGCAGCCAGGAGACGAGTATGGTAACCGCAAAGACGAGCAGACCTACAGGCCATACTTCGGCAAAGGGATATTTTGTATCTGCAACCCATCCGAGATAAATATAGATGATAGGGTAGTTGACCAGATAGACCGGATAGGATATGTCGCCTAGAAACTTGCAGAGGCGCGATGCGAACCGGCTTTTGACCTCGCCGCTTGCACCGGTATAGACTATCAGCGGGAAAACCAGTATTATGACGGCGGATTCGTAGATGCCGTTTATCCAGACGGACTGTTCGCCTCCAAGTCGCGGTACAAAGAGCGTGGCCAACAGCATCAGACTGCTTAGCAGGAAGGCGTTCTTGAGCCGTCGG
>JAITPL010000042.1 GCA_031289445.1 Tannerella sp. | reverse complement strand
CCGCCGACCCGCGCGTAAAGGAAGATACCGGCAAACGCGCCATTAAACGCGGGCCGTTAGTCTATTGCGTGGAACAAATCGACAATCAGGCGGATTTCGAACGTATGGCATTATCTCCGCTAACAACATATCAAGCTGAATATCAACCGGTTTTACTTAATGGAGTTACTGCTATTACCGCATCTTCGGAAGGTAAAAAGATCACTCTCATTCCATACTATGCCTGGGATAACCGTGAAGCGGGCGAAATGAAGGTGTGGATTGATTACAGTGAATAATGAAGAAAAGTTAAATAAACTTAAATAAATATAATAGGAGAACAATTTTTGCAAATATGTATTACTTTTGTCGTAAAATTGGGAGAGATATTGTTGTTTCTCTCGATTCAACTAATTGAATTACAGATAGATTGAATGACAAGACAAGGCAAAAAGAATACGATTTCGTTTTTCAACTCTCACCTTATTTCGGTGATGAGTATCTCTTTGGTGCTTTTTCTGCTCGGTTTGATTCTTATTATCGGATTTCTGGGCAATGAACTCTCGCACTATGTCAAGGAGAACATCAATGTGTCGGTGGTGCTGGCGGAGAATTTGTCGGACGCCAAGATACATCAGTTGCGCGATGAACTTGAGCATCAACCCTACGTCAAATCGACCGAGTACATCTCGAAAGAGCGTGCCTCGCTCGAGATGCAGCGCGAACTTGGCGAGAATCCCGAAACGTTTTTGGGCTTCAATCCCTTTCATGCCTCGATTGAAGTCAAACTGAAGTCGGAATACACCCATCCCGACAGCCTTCAGCTTATAGAGAAGCGCATCTCGGCGCGAGCCAGCGTCGCCGACGTGCAGTATCGCAAGGACATGATGCAGATGGTCAACAAGAACATACGCCGCATAAGCATGGTGTTGTTGTTCCTGTTTAGCGTGCTGATACTTATCTCTTTCGTGTTGATTAACAACACCATCAAACTTCTGATTTATTCGAAGCGCTTCCTGATTTACACCATGCGTCTGGTAGGCGCTACTCCGGGATTCATCCGGCGTCCTTTCGTGCGAAACAGCGTTATAAGCGGGTTAATTGCGGGTATCCTTGCAATAATCATGTTGATGCTTTCGTTATACTATCTGAAGCGCGAGTTTATCAGCGTCGAAGAGGTTTTGAGCCGGGAAATAATGTTGACAATTTATCTCACCGTGCTTGCTGCAGGCATCGTTTTGTCGGTTATCGCCGCTTATTTTGCGGTGAATCGCTATCTGAATATGGCACGCGGTAAATTGTATTATGTATAATTAATTAAATGATTGATATGAAAGACTTTGCATTTGGAAAAGAGAATTTTATTTTGATAGCGGTCGCTGTGGCGCTGATTATCATCGGGTTTGTTCTTATGAGTGGAGGCGGCGCCAAAGACCCTGTCTCGTTTAACCCCGCAATCTTCAGTACACAAAGGATTGTAGTTGCGCCAATAATAACCGTGGCTGGTTTTGCTCTCGTTGTGTTCGGTATCCTGAAAAAACCGAAGGACGCCGCCAAGATTGAAGACGAAGTAAACACGAAGGCATGAGTTGGATAGAGGCGCTTGTTTTGGGGCTGGTGCAGGGACTGACGGAGTTTCTGCCGGTCAGCAGTAGCGGTCATCTGACCATACTCGGCACTCTCTTCGGCATGAACGGAGAAGAAAACCTCGCCTTTGCGGTCTTGCTGCACGTGGCGACTGTTCTGAGTACGATTGTGGTGCTGTGGAAAGAAATAGCCGGACTTTTCGGCGGACTTCTTGCCTTTCGGTGGAATGACGATACGCGCCTGGTTGCCAAGATACTGCTGTCGATCATACCGGTAGGTATTGTCGGCCTGCTGTTTAAGGATACGGTCGAAGAGATGTTCGGCAGCGGGCTTGCGCTTGTAGGCTGCATGCTCTTGCTTACGGCCGCATTGCTGGCGATTTCGTACTATGCCCGACCCCGACCCAAAGAGAACATCTCGTTCCGCGACGCATTCATCATCGGCATTGCTCAGGCTATTGCCGTGATGCCCGGCCTGTCGCGCTCAGGCTCGACTATAGCAACCGGCATCATGCTTGGCAACAAGAAAGAGACGGTAGCGAAATTTTCTTTCCTTATAGTCATAATACCCGTTCTGGGAGAGGCTTTGCTCGATGTATTCAAAGTATTGAAAGCGGATGGAGACATGAGTTTCGGAGCGTTTCCGGCGGGAGCTATGATTGTAGGTTTTGTAACAGCCTTTGTAGCAGGATGTTTGGCTTGCAAGTGGATGATTGAAATAGTGAAACGCGGCAAACTGATTTATTTCGCATACTACTGCGTTGCAGCCGGTTTGCTGGCAATATTTTTAAGTTAGTATGATGGATTTTGAGGAAGGCGAAGTAGTTTATTTTAACAAACCACTCGACTGGACGTCGTTTGATTTGGTCAACAAGTTCAGATACAAGTTGTCGCGCAAGTTGCAGGTCAAGAAGATTAAGGTCGGACACGCGGGAACGCTTGATCCCAAGGCAACAGGAGTGATGATACTGTGCACCGGTCGCGCTACGAAACGCATAGACGAGTTTCAGGGGCAGACTAAGGAGTATGTGGCAAGCCTGATGCTGGGCGCTACGACCGCTTCGTTCGACTTGGAGAGGCCTGTCGATGCGACCTATCCTACGGAGCATATCACCTGCGGGAAGGTCGAAGAGGCGCTGAAACGCTTTGTCGGGCGTATCGAGCAGATACCGCCGGCTTTCTCGGCTTGCAATATCAACGGCAAGCGTGCATACGAACTGGCCCGCAAGGGCAAGGAAACGCCTCTCAAGGCCAAGACTTTGGTTATTGACGAGATAGAACTGCTTGACTGTCAGCTACCTGTGATAAGGATAAGGGTCGTTTGCAGCAAAGGCACATATATTCGCGCTTTGGCACGCGACATCGGTCAGGCTCTCGATTCGGGCGCTTATCTGATAGCCTTGGAGCGGATGCGAGTGGGCGAGATAACGTTGGATAAATGTATCGGACCCGATGATATAGATGAGTTTTTAGAAGATAAATAATATACATATATGAAACTGTCAAAATTTAAATTTATACTGCCTCCCGAGTTGATAGCCCAAGAGCCGGCGCGGTTTCGCGACGAATCGCGACTGATGGTACTCAATCGCGAGAAGGGTAAGATTGAGCACAAAGTGTTCAAGGACATAATAAAGTATTTCGGTAAGGGTGACGTTTTTATAATGAATAACACTAAGGTTTTTCCTGCGCGTCTCTACGGCAACAAAGAGAAAACCGGTGCACGCATCGAGGTCTTTCTCTTGCGCGAGCTTAATCCCGATATGCGCCTCTGGGACGTGCTTGTCGATCCGGCACGCAAAATCCGCATAGGCAACAAAATCTATTTCGGCCCTAACGATTCGCTTGTGGCCGAGGTGATTGACAACACTACGTCTCGCGGTCGGACGTTGCGTTTCCTCTTCGACGGAACGCATGAGAAGTTCAAGAAGATACTTTACGGCATGGGCAGTACGCCTCTGCCCAAATATATTGAACGCGAGCCTACGCCCGACGACGTTGTTCGCTATCAGACTATTTTCGCAACCGAAGAAGGGGCGGTTGTCGCTCCGGCAGCGGGTTTGCACTTTAGCCGCGAGTTGATGAAACGCTTGGAAATCAAGGATTGCAAGTTCGAGTATGTTACCATTCATTCGGGCTTGGGCAACTATCGCGAGATAGACGTCGAAGACCTGTCGAAACACAAGATGGATTCGGAGCAGATGCGCGTTACCGCCGATGCGGCCAAGGTCGTCAACGACGCTATAGATAAGAAGCGCAGGATATGCGCCGTCGGCTCGACCGTCATGCGTGCCATCGAATCATCAGTAAGCACCGACGGACACCTCAAGGAATACGTCGGCTGGACTAACAAGTTCATCTTCGATCCTTACGAGTTCAGCATCGCCAATGCCTTCATAACCAATTTTCATACTTCTCTGTCATCGCTGTTGATGCTGGCGGCGACTTTCGGAGGCTACGACTTGGTAATGGAGGCCTATAATGTCGCCATCAAGGAAAAATACCACTTCTGCGCTTACGGCGACGCCATGCTGATAATATGATTTATCTGGGGCTTGGTTCCAATCTGGGCGATAAACGTGGAAATATTTCCCGCGCAATCGGTCTCATTGCCGAGAGGGCAGGGGAGGCGCTTGCCGTTTCGGGGTTTTATGAGACGTCGCCTTGGGGTTTTGAGTCAAAAGAATCGTTTATAAATGCAGCTCTTGGGATTAGTACCGGTTTGACGCCCGAAGATTTGTTGAGTTGCACTCGGCAGATCGAGCGCGATATGGGACGCACCGGCAAGTCAACAGATGGCGTGTATCACGATCGCATTATCGACATCGACATACTTCTCTACGACGATATGGTCATGCATTCGTCCGCGCTCGTTATTCCTCACCCCCTGTTGCATTGTCGCCTCTTTGTCCTGCAGCCTCTTGCCGAAATCGCTCCCGACCTTATCCATCCTCTGCTCGGCAAGTCGATAGCTGAAATTTTGAAGACTGTAGGCGAATTAGAAAAAAAATAATCAATTTTCATGCAACGTTTGACGAAAAGTTGCATCATATTAGAGAACTCAACGATGGCAATGGACGAAAGGCTACTTATTAGTGGTTGCGTTAATGGCGACAGAAAAGCTCAAAAGGCTTTGTATGAGAAGTACTCTCGCAGTATGATGGCTGTGTGTTTTCGATATGTTAACGATACGGAAGATGCACGCGACTTATTGCAGGAAGGCTTTATCAAAGTGTTTGCCAACATAAGCAAGTATAAGGGCGAAGGTTCATTTGACGGTTGGGTGCGAAGGATTTTTATAAATTGTGCTTTGGAACACTTGCGTCATGCGGATGCGTTGAGAAATGCAATTGATATCACCGAATGTGATTCGCCGGATGTCGAAGATGAAGCCCTGGACGAGCAGATATCGCCCGAAGCGGTAATGGAATGTGTGAGGGCCTTGCCCGACGGTTTCAGGACAGTCTTCAATCTCTATGCCATAGAGGAGTTGTCGCATAAGGATATAGCTCAACGACTCGGCATTACGGAGAGTACTTCCCGGACGCAGTACATGCGTGCACGCAAGATGCTTCAAAACATGATTGTCAAACGATTAAACGAATTGTAAATGAAAGAAGAACAAGATATATGGGAAAAAATCATACGCTCAAAACTGATTGATTTTGAGGTAGATGTAGAGCCTGACAATTGGAAAAAGATAGAGGCAAGGTTGGCGGGCGGCAAGGTCGTTGCCTTCCATCCTTACCGCAAGTATGCTTACACTGCGGCGGCAGCCGTGGCCGCGCTTGTTATCGGTACGCTCTTCTTCATGCAGCCGGACAATAATTCCACAGACCGGACAGCTAAAGTCGAGACAGAGATAGCAAAGCCCGAAACTACTGCGATTGAGATGCCTTCCGCTTATGGAGACGAATTGAAAACCGCAGACGAGCTGAAAACCGTACAGGCTACAGTCATAGACAAAGCAAGTCCCAAGGTCGGCGAATACGTCGGTCAGCCTATTGAAGAAGATGCAGAAACATCAGCTATCTCTCGCATAATCAACAACATATATAACAGGAAGATAGAAGCAAAGAACGCCGTTGCTCTCAGCGTTCCGGCGCCCGACCTAAAGCAAGCAATTGAAAATATGTCTGCAATCGGAAACAAACCTGACGGAGAGATAAAAAACGGAAACAAATCCGGCAGAGAGATAAAAGATAGAAACAAATCCGGCATTAATGCTTCGCTAACGGATGATATAGGACTTGTCGCCGCAGTTGTCGCCGCCGCCAAGGCCGAAACCGCAGATGCAGCTGCAGATGTAGTCAAGCCCCGCCGTTGGGGTATAGGAATGGGTGGCGGAGGATATGGAGTAAGTTCATCATCATTCGGAGCGCTCGACTACGGAAGCTGGCCTGCGGATGGCGAAGTTTTTATCAGTAATGACAAGGACGTATATCCGAGCTATTCTTATGGCCCTAAGATCCCGTCCGTACGCGCGAGAACAAATGAAATTGAAATGCCTTCGGGCGTAGCCGACCATAAGATGCCTATCTCGGCAGGCTTGGGTTTCAGTTACTATTTAAGTGAACGCTGGACGCTGCAAAGCGGACTTGTTTACACGCTTTTACGCTCTGAGTGGGAAGACGGTTTGAATGCATCGTTAACGAAGGAATGGAAGCAAAACCTTCACTTCATCGGCCTTCCCTTGTCGGCCGCTTACAGGATTGGCGACTGGAGACGCATGAGGTTTTACGCATCGGCAGGCGGTATGTGCGAGCTTAATATTGCAGGAGCGCTCGTCAGGACGGAACGGCAACCCGCCAATCCCGATTTTAGCATCACCGAACGCGATAACATTCGCATCAGTCAGCCGCTATGGTCGGTTAACAGCCGGCTTGGAGTAAGCTATCCGCTGTGGCGTTTCCTGAATGCCTATGCCGAAGCAGGCGCTTCGTACTATCTTGATTATAACAGTAATATCAAAACTATCCGGTCGGATAAACCCTTTTGTCTATCTTTGCAGGCGGGAATACGATTCGGCTTTTAATGAAAATAAAATACTAACTAATTAATATTCAATTCAAAATGAAGAAATTTTTCTTTTCAATGCTTTTCAGCATTATCTGTTTGACTTCCTGCCTCGAAGGAAGCAATGAGACGTCGGGACAAGCCATAGGCGTTTTCAGTGCGTATGGCGGCAAGAACTTTAACCCTGTGTTTATCAGCAGTATAGGCAACGTTTATAGCGCCAGCATGAATACTATTATGGAAGACGCCAGATGCTATTTCATCTCCTACAAATATCAAGGCGATTTACCCGAAAACTCCGCCGCCATGGTTATGGCAAACGGATATTCGACCGTCACGCTTATGGAATGCGAGGAGATTGACAACTATCCTTTTACGCCGTACCGCTCGGATACATCTACGGTTTTGCCTGATGAAACGCCGTTGATTAGCGGATACGCGCAGAACGGTATCTCATACGTTCCCGGCTATCTGTTTCTACAGCACAGCGCCCTGCAGGCCCCCGACGCACGCCTCGACTGGGAGTTGTCTTACGATTATTCCACGACGCCCACTGTAGAGTCGGGTTTGCGCTACTATGACGTATTCCTCCGCGCTACTGTCAAGATTGAAGGCACAAAGTCGGCGGTCGAAACGTCCTACCTGAACGCTTATCATGTCGGTAATTTTCTGACAGATGCTGCCAACAGCGAGAAATCGCGTTTGGAAAATACAGGCGCATACAACCCGAACTCTTCAACATTTACTCTGCGCATAAACTATGTCTCGGAAATAAACGACACGGAGATTACGTGGAAAAGATCCTCAGTCGATTTAAGCGTCTATTCTTTTTCCTTGACTTCCGAAGGTTATTGAAGCAAATAGCTTTCGGCTTCGACGTTCCACAGTCCGTTGTGCGCTTCGCAAAGTCTGTGAAGTTCAGCAAAGAAAGGGTCGGTCTGTCCTTTGAGGCCAAACTCGGATATTGGCGTCAAAGGCAGATCTATATGTGTGTAAATGAGCTTCTTGCCACCCGGAATGCTTGGCAGATTTATCGTTGTGTCGATAACTGCGTTGAGACCGCCTATATGCGTGATTAATCCTGCCGGGTCCAATCCACCGTTCATCATGTCGAGCGCTTCGCGCATGTCGTCGGTATTACCGCCGCTTGTCCCTACAATGTGCGTTCTTGCATAATGCACGTTATAGAAATTGAAAGTCGCTTTGAAATCGGTCTTTGCAGGGCCGGCAAAGAAATTCAGACAGCCGTCGATGGCAAGAATAGCATCAGCCTGTTCTATAATAGGCGCTACCGGGGCAAAAACGAACACGTCGTCGTAACCTTTGCCGCCGCTCAAGGCATTAAGCTCGGCAACAGGATTGTCGGTTTTGCCTGTGTTGACATATTTCAGCTCAATGCCGTTCCGGGCTGCTTCTGCAGGACTGTATAGCGACTCCGCGCGGTCCAGCCTCGACTGGTCTATGTCGGTTACAATTATCAGACGCGGCTTGCGGTCGGTGCGGTGAATGGCATAGTTGATAGCCGCCAGACCCATAGGGCCGACGCCGGCCAGAATAGCCATGTTGCCGCCGTCCTTTATCTCCATTTGATGGATATACGAGCCTTGAACCGTATGATAATTGGCGTGCATAGCTCCGATAACGCAAGATAGAGGTTCGGCAAGCGACGAGGGATAGAAGCCTTTGCCCGCGTAATGAAGCAGGCAATCCTGTTCCATCACCTCGCGAGGCAGAATCACATAAGTAGCATCTCCGCCAACGTATCGGTAGGAATAACCCGGAGCGCTGAGTACGCCAAGCGGGCCTTGCTCGTAATTTAATGCAGGCTGAATGGAGAACTTGTCTCCTACCTTGAATTTATCCTGCCAGTAGCGGCCTATCTCTACCAGCTCGCCGGCAAACTCGTGTCCGATAATAACCGGATTTTGCGCCACGTCGCGAGGTACGCGCTTATGAATATCGGCCTCGTGAGTCGCCTTGTACGACGACATGCAGATGCTGTCGCATATTACTTTTGCAAGTATCTCGTCTTCTTTCAGTGCCGGCAACTCGAACTCCTCCATGCGGAGGTCATTCTTTCCATGTAATCTTACTGCTTTGGTTTTCATACGAATATAATTTATTTGTTTGTTTTCTCAAAGGTCGTATGTAACCCGCTTTTTGTATGCGGGTTTCATGCGTTTTGAATGTTGATTATTGAATTATCTTTTAATAGAGCTTCGATTGAGGGCAACAGATAATCGGCGCCTGCATCCGTGAGTACGGAGTCGGGTAGGGGGCCGGTGTTGACTGCAACGGTAAATAATCCTGCCGCCTTGGCCGCCTGTATTCCCAAGGGCGCATTTTCTACTACTATGGCCTCGAATGTCTGCAAACTGCCTTTGGCAAGCGCTGTCAGATATGGCTCCGGGTCGGGTTTGCCCTTCTTGACGTCATACGATGTTACCATCCTTTCGCGAGTGAAAACTCCCGGAAAATCGTTGTTCAGATTGTCTAAGAGCGATGGCTGGCCGGAGCCGGTAACAAGCATCGCAAACAGTCCGCTGTCAATGACTTGACGGAGCAACTCCCGGCTGCCTGCTATCGGCTTGACCGGCGGACAGGCATTGAACAACCGTATTTTCTCCGCATATATTTTCAAACGCTCTTCTTGAGAGATATGTATGCCTTCCCTTGCCGAGAGGATGTTTATCGTATCGTCGCCTGTGCGTCCCTCGTGCATATACGCCTCTTCGCGCGTAGCATGGAAACCGTACTTACCCGTTACCTGCACCCAGGCCGTAGCATGGTTTGGCATTGAATCGTAGAGCACTCCGTCCATGTCGAAAAGTACCGCGCGAAGCGATAGTTTCTTCTGATTGGTAGCCGTCAGATAACGCTCTATTGCTGTTTTTATATCATTCATGCAATTTTTGATTTCAATTTGTTCATATATTCTTGAGCCGCCGGTACGTCTTCGACCGCCGGACTCCACGACGCAAATTCATCGGGTGCAAGCGGAGTAAACGGCCCGGTCTTTACCTCATAAACGACGCTGCCTGTTTCAAGTATTATCAGCGTATGCCATACCTCCGGCTCTATCTCGCCTCCGTAAACTCCCGATAAGGGGTCGAGCACGACCTGTTCGGTAATATTTCCTTCATCATCGAACAGAAATAGCGCCGCTTTGCCTCTCAACAGCAGAAATATCTCCGTCTTGCCCGCATTTATATGCCGGTGAGGCCGCAGATACGAATCAGGCTCAATAGCGTTGATAAGGCGGTTAAGCGGGTCGTCAAGCCTGTCGTGAAAGTTGTGATTCATCCTGAGGCGTGGCGATGA
>JAITPL010000026.1 GCA_031289445.1 Tannerella sp. | reverse complement strand
CCGTTGGCATCGTTCGTGCGGGCTGCTACGACTGCTTTAAGATAGTCGGTTATTGCGTTAGCCTTCTTGACGCCGTTCAAAGTTTGTGCTGCGGTGCTGTAGTCCTTAGTCAGAATCTGTGCAAGAGCGGCATTATTGCTCTTTGTGCCGGCAAACGAGCTGACAGCCTTGGCATATTCGCCCTGTGTAAGGTAAAGCAAACCGAGAGCCTGACCGAGTTCGGGAACGTCGGAAGCGTTGCCAAGCAGTTGTTGAGCCTTTGTCTTGTCGCCGTTGAGCAGTGCGAGCAGACCGAGGTTGACGTTCGCTTCGCTGTTGCTCTTGACAGAGTTAGCTTTGTTGAACAGCTCGGCAGCCTTAACGAAGTCGCCTGCAATATAGCGCTGGATACCGATATTGTTCCATCCGCGATAGTCATTCGGGAACTGTTTGCTTGCCTTCGTGTAGATAGTTTCCTTTTCGGCGTCGTTGCTTGTCAGAGTAGCGGCATAGAGCAGTTCCTCTACATTGAGGCTGCCTGCATCGCTCTTGGCCAGAGCTGCAATCTCTTCATCCGACTTGCCTATGATTTCGATATTGGCAATCAGGCGCGAACGGCGTAACTGCGGCAGTATCTCTTCGGCGAGCGACTTGAAGACGGTTGAGATGTTCTTGATCTCGCGTTCGCGTTCTTCGGGGTCTTTGTACATGGACAGCACGCGCAGTACGAGGTCTTTGTCCTGAAGATTGGACTTCGATACGAGTTCCTGGAAACCTGCCCAGTCCTCAGCCGTATAGTGAGCGTCAACAGGGACGTCAATCTTACGTTTCTTCAGTTCCTTGTTAATGTAGTTTGCGGTAGTGCTTTCGCGACGGCCGGCCAGAGCTTCGTTGAGCGACAGACCGCCATCAGGTGAAGCGTAAGCCGAAATCTCGACCGATACGTTCTGATTGGGAGCCTGATTGGCGTTCTCGACGATGTTTTTCCATTCCTTAACTTCGTCCTTGTTTAGCTCCTTTGAGCGCAGTTCGGCCTGCTGGATAAGGAAGAGGATGTTGGCGTCGTAAGCCTCTTTGATGATGCGCTGAAACTTGTCGGCGCCAATGGCGGGAGTAGCCGTAGCAGCATCGGCCAGATCGGAAGTAGCAATCACGCCGTCGGCAATCTTGATGTCCGGCAACTTGACTGTCTTCTTCTTGATTTTAGCCTCAAAAGTAAGGTACAACTCCGACTTTTTCATGGCAGGGATGTAGTCGAAAGTACTGCGCAGAGTGGCATTACCGCCCTGTGCATACGAAACGACCGTGTTGTTGTCCTTAACTTTCTCGCCTTGGAAAGTGTAGGACGTGCCCCATGTTTCGCCTGTAGCATAGCGCAGAACAGGCGTAACCGTAACAACGGCATTCTTGTTGAACCATTTGGCAGGGAAAGTGGCGCTAATAGTAACAGGCACTTTGCCGCCAACCGCTTCGAGCGGCTGTGGTTCTGCTTTAATATACTGCTCCGAAAGCGGAGTCAACTTCCCGGAACATGCCGAGAATGCAAAAATAGCAACTATCGCGAGGATAGGCAGAAGGATTTTTTTGTTCATAAAAGTCAACGTTTTAAAAGTTTATATTGTTTTTAATTCTTCTCAATGTCAAAAAAACTTGGTCATATAGCCGACAAAATTACAAAAAAAAATTTACTTAATCACCAAATAAATCAAAAAAAATTTTTTTTGCCTACCTTTGTACTCAAAAAAGTCTATGATATACGAAATAAAAGCGCCCTATTTTGTCAATGTACGTATTGATTTGCCGAAGTCGAAATCAATCAGTGCCAGAGCGCTTATAATGAACGCTTTATGCGCGAAACCGACAAGGATTGTCAACCTTGCGCAATGCGACGATACCGATGTTATGGTAAGCGCCCTGGATGCGGCTTTGCAGCATGATCATGCCTCTACGATAGATATTGGGGCGGCAGGGACGGCGATGCGTTTTTTGACGGCTTATCTGGCAACGCAGCCGGGCGAATGGATACTGACCGGCACCGAAAGGATGCGCAACCGCCCTATAGGCCTGTTGGTTGACGCTCTTCGCTCTATCGGTGCGGATATTGAATACGTCGAGAATGACGGTTTTCCGCCTTTGCGTATCATGGGCAAAAAACTTATCGGCGGCGAGATAATCCTCGACGGCAGCGTCAGTTCGCAGTATATTTCTGCCTTGTTGATGATTGCGCCTGTAATGACTGAGGGATTGCGCCTCAGTCTGACGGGCGAAATTATATCCAAACCGTATATCGACCTGACTGTTAAGATGATGCAACAGTTCGGGATAGAAACTCGGGTGGCTGAGCGTTCGATAACCGTGCCGCCCGGCGAGTATCATGCCGCGCAGAGTTTTGAGGTCGAATCGGACTGGAGCGCGGCTTCTTACTGGTACGAGATTGCCGCTATAAGTAGAGACAGTGGCACTACGATTGAGCTGCTCGGTCTGCGCGAAGACAGTTTGCAGGGAGATGCGGCTATTGTCAAGCTGTTCGACCTGCTTGGCGTCAAGTCCACATTCACTCCGAAGGGCGTGATTCTTACTCTTCAACCCAATTCCTTTGGTTATCAACTTTTCTGTTATGACTTCCTTGCGATGCCCGATATTGCGCAGACGGCTGTTGCTACCTGCGTTGCGCTCAATGTGAAATTTGTGTTTACAGGCCTGCAAAGTCTAAAAATCAAGGAGACCGACCGGCTGCACGCTTTGAAGGTGGAGTTTGAAAAGTTTGGCGTCCCGCTTATGATATCCGACAATGATTGCTTGGAATGGAGCGGTTTCAGGTTATGCAGGCAGCCTTCGCCCGTAATCGAGACCTACGAAGACCATCGCATGGCAATGGCTTTTGCGCCTCTCGCGCTTTTACGTTACGAAGAGGGCATTCGTATCAACAATCCCGGCGTTGTTACAAAGAGTTACCCGGCTTATTGGGATGATTTACGTCTTACTAAATTTATAATCAATGAGTTATAGACCTGAAAACTGTTGCGGTCAGCACCTCGTCTGCGAGCGCGAAGCGTTGCTTGTCGCCGCAAGTTCCGAGATTGAGTATTACGACGATGAAGAGTTGGACAGATTCAAAGGCGTCGAGCCGGACATGTATGACGATGAGGCTGTTGAGGAGTTTCGCGAGGTGCTTTACACCATGCGCCCCAACGAAGTCTCCGGCTGGCTTCGCTCTCTGCAGCTGCGAGCCGTCAACCTGCCGGTGCAGATCGTCGATGAAGCATTAATGTTTATTGATTGAGTATGGAAATATTGGAATACGCATTTTTCAAGAACGCTATCGCGGCAAGCATTTTGATTGCCGTATCTTGCGGAATAGTAGGCACTTACGTTGTTGCCCGAAGGATAGTTTTTATCAGCGGCGGCATCACTCATGCCTCTTTCGGTGGCTTGGGCATCGGTTTCTTTCTCGGTATCAATCCCTTGCTGTCGGCTCTTGTCTTTGCCGTGCTGTCGGCTTTCGGGGTCGATTACTTCAGTCATTCGGGCGACTACCGGCGCATTCGCGAAGATTCGGTCATAGCCGCCGTCTGGTCGTTCGGAATGGCCGTCGGCGTCATCTTCATGTTCCTCACTCCGGGCTATACGCCTAACCTCTCGGCCTATCTTTTCGGCAACATACTCACCGTAGCCCTTAGCGATATCCTCTGGATGCTGGCGCTGACTGTCGTGCTGCTGCTGACATACCTGATTGGCCGCAAAATCATTATCTATACGGCTTTCGACCGCGATTTCGCCCGCACACAAGGCCTTCCGGTACGCTTTATTGAGTATATGATGATGTTTTTTATCTCTGCCGCTATTGTTCTGTCTATCCGTTTGATAGGTATCATGCTGTTACTCAGCTTGATAACACTGCCGCAGATGACCGCCAATATTTTCACTTCCGACTATCACAAGATAACGCTAACGAGTTGTCTGTTAGGATTTTTAGCTTGCATAGCAGGTCTTTTTCTCTCTTACTTTTTCAATATCCCCTCCGGCGCCTTTATAATCCTCGTACTTATAGCTATCTTCCTGATTGCTAAGGCTATATACAGTACATGTTCTTCAAAATGCCGATGAATACGTCGTTTTGAAAAAAAATCATCGTTTTTTGAAAAAAATCGGCAAAAAATTTGGCAGATTGAAAAATTATTCGTATCTTTGTCGTACATTAGAGTCGTATCGGCCATAACGAAAATATCTGGCTCTTGACGGGCTGCTAAAGTGAGAGCAAGACCAATTTGACCGGCCCGACTAATCCGGCGGGATAGAGACGCGAGTCTTTCTTGAAGTAGTACCATGGGATAAAGGTTTTGCGCTC
>JAITPL010000213.1 GCA_031289445.1 Tannerella sp. | reverse complement strand
TTGCGGTCAACATATTCCCAGCGGTCGTAAAGTATGCGTCCGTCGGGCAACATGCTGCCGTGTCCGTCAAAAAGCGTATTCCGGCTTATCTGGTAAATATTTGCGCCGTCAGGCTCCATACGGTAGAGATTTGCCATGATATGGCGGTTGCAGCCGCAATATTTAGGCTCGCGTGTGGACGAAAAAGCAATATGGTCGTCGGCGAGATAGAACGGATCGATATCGTCAACATCTTTGGCGAAAGTAAGTTGATGCAAACCTGAGCCGTCGGTGTTGATTTCGTAGATGTGGTAGCTGTCGGTTTTATCGCGACGCATGGAAAAGAGGATTTTATCGCCGTCCCAGTGAACATCGGGGTCGCGAACAACACCTGTCTCGGTCTCGAGGATAGTGGTGATTTCGCCGCTTTTCGGGTCAAGGATTTTGAGCGCTCCGCCGGGCGTAAACCGACCGTCATTAAACTCGTTTATCGTAGCCGGAAAGAACGTTTCGGTATTATGGTGTCCGGACGTGTATTGATGGCGAGTTACAAAGACAACGCGCGACAGTGCAGCGGCCTCGCTCGAAAAGGACGTTGACATAAAAGCCGAAACGGCTAAAAACACAAGAGCGATACGACGACTTCGTAGTCTCGATGCGCCTGCCGTTCCTGTTCTTAATACAATAAGTCTGCTCATAGTATTCTAAATTTTCGCACAAACATTTAAATATCGCGGCAAAGGTAATAAAAAAATTTCTTACTTTTGCATCACCAAGTTGCATTAAGATGTTGAAATCCGCATTTTTTTTGTAACTTTGTAGAATAGAATAGTCAAGTTTAATATGCAAAACATCAGTTATTTTAGATTTTATGAACGGGAGAAAAGATAAAAATTCAGCGCTTATTGTTGTATGCCTTGCGGCATTTTTAGTTCCTTTTATGGGGTCGGCCATCAATCTGGCTCTTCCGCAAATCGGTAAAGCGCTCACTATGAATGCTATTTCTTTGAGTTGGATTGCGACGTCCTACCTTATTGCTACTGCCATATTGCAGGTACCGTTTGCAAGGTTTGCCGATTTGGTCGGACGCAAGAAGGTCTTTCTTTGTGGACTGGCGCTATACAGTCTCGGCAATTTTTTGTCGGGCGTCGCGCCTTCCGCACTTGCAATTATCCTTTCCCGCACGCTTGCGGGCGTAGGGTCGGCCATGATTTTCGGCACGAGTATGGCTATCCTGTCGTCTGTCTTTCCACCCAACGAACGGGGGAAGGCTTTCGGGATAAATACCGCCGTGGTTTATTTTGCACTCGCCTCAGGCCCTTTTCTGGGCGGCATGATTATCCATTATTTGAGTTGGCAAAGCCTTTTCATTATCTGCGGAATTTTGGGCGCATCGGTCGTTGTCTGCGGAATTTTTTGCCTCAAGGGGGAATGGATTGAAGCTAAAGGCGAACGTTTCGACTATGTCGGCTCCGTCATTTATGCGGTGGGCTTGTTCAGTTTGATATTCGGTTTTTCACGCTTGCCCGAAACGAGCGCTTTCCTGTTGATTGCAGGGGGATTACTGGCTTTTGCAGGTTTCATTTTTTACGAACTGAAACATCACCAGCCTGTTTTCAATTTGCGTATATTTTCAGGGAATAGAACCTTTAGTTTGTCGTCGGTTTCGGCTTTAATCAATTATGCTTCTATTTCGGCAATTGCATTTTTGATGAGTCTTTATTTGCAGTATGTCAGGGGATTCAATGCTCAGGACGCCGGACTGGTCTTGATTTCACAGGCCATTATCCAATCGCTTGTTTCGCTGTATGCCGGACGCTTGTCTGACAGACTGAATCCGTCGATGCTTGCCACTGCGGGGATGGGCGTCAGCGTGATTGGGCTTGTCGGACTCATTTTCGTTACGGTTTCCACTCCGGTGTGGGCGCTGATTGCCTTGCTTGTCGTATTGGGCGCAGGTTTCGGATTGTTTTCGTCACCCAACGCCAACGTTATTATGGGTTCGGTCGAGAAGAAATATCTCGGACAGGCGTCTGCCACTATGGGCACAATGCGCCTGACCGGACAGGCATTCAGCATGGGAATAGCCATGATGGCGATTTCGCTGTTTGTAGGCAACAAGGTTATTACTGTCGAATTAATACCCGACTTTATGAAAAGTATGCGCATTACTTTCCTGATTTGTGCAGCATTGTGTATTGCGGGAACGTATGCGTCGTCGTTCAGAACGGCGAGAAAATAATCGTATGCCGATGCCTGTCCTGTCTTTTTATCAAGGCGACTTTTTGGCAACAATGAATTTTTATCACTACTTTTGCGGTCATGAAAGAGAACTGTAAAGTGAAGATACTGCCGCTTGTCCTGTCTGTAATGATTATGGCGGTATTTGAGGCCGGGGCAAAGGTATCTGAAGGATTGGCGGCAAAGTCGCTGGGGAAAGGTGCGCAGATAAGCCTGCTGACTTGCTCGCCAAGCGATGATGACGTTTATACTCTATATGGGCATACGGCTATACGTGTGCTCGATTCTGAAAATAAGCTGGATGCGGTGTTCAACTACGGCATCTTCGACTACACGAAACCTAACTTTATCTACCGCTTTGCCAAAGGCGAGACAGACTATAAGCTTAGGGCATACCCTTTCGACTATTTCTTTAGCGAATATGAGACGCGAGAGGTATGCGAACAAATACTCAACCTGCTACCGGCTGAAAAAGAGGCTCTCTGGCAGGCCTTAGTAGAGAACGAACGCCCCGAAAACCGCGTTTACCGCTATAGTTTCTTCTTCGACAACTGCGCCACTCGCCCCGCCATAATGATAGAGAAAAACATAGCCGGAGAGGTTAAATACCTGTTGGAGCCTGATAACAAGACATTTCGGGATGTGATTAACTACTGTACCCGCAATCATCCATGGCAAACGTTCGGATGCGACCTCGCTCTGGGACTGCCTACCGACCGCGTGATGAGCCACCGCGAGGCTTTTTTCCTGCCTCAACGACTAAGGGAAGAGTTTGCCGGAGCCATCATAGTCCGCAAAAGCGAAGGCCTTAATGCCGGCGAAGCCTCTGAAACCGGTGAAGCCTCCCCTGCCGCCGCCTCTGAAGCCTCTGCTGCCTCTTACTCCGCCGAGCCTTTAGTAAAAAAAACAAAAATACTTGCCGAAGAAAGCAATGACGAGATAGACAATGCCGCCTCTCGGTTTGATATGACGCCATCGCCAATGACCGCCTCAATACTGCTGTTTCTGATAATATTGTTAATAACCGGAATGGAATGGCGCAGGAAAACGTACTGTCGGGCGGTTGACTGTCTGCTGTTCTTTGTAGCCGGCTTGGCGGGATGCGTGCTGTTTTTCCTCTCTTTCATTTCCGTCCATGCCAGCATCTTTCCTAACATGTCGCTACTGTGGCTGCACCCTCTGCACCTGCTCGGCGTCGTATTTTTTGCCGTAAAAAAACTTAAACATGCGGCTATTTGCTATCATTTTATTAACTTTGCAGCGATTTTAGGGATGTCGGCGGCATGGTTTTTTGTGCCGCAGCATTTCAATTTCGCCTTTGCACCGCTGATTGCATGCCTTGTGTTGCGTTCGGCGACAAGGCTGTTGCGTTCGGCGATAAGGCAAAAAAAAGCAGGAGTGAAAATTTTTTCTCCCCGCATAAATTTATAAGTTAGAAAAAAGCCCCGCTTAGCTTCCCTACTTGGGGGATTTGAGGGGGCGAGAAGATAATTATAGAATGAGAAAAATTGTAACATCATTGATTGCTGTGCTTGTGGCTGCAAACATGCAAGCACAACAGCATCAGGCGCCTAAATTGGTCGTGTGTATCACTATCGACCAACTGCGGGGCGATTATTTGGAATACTTCAAGAACTCGTTTGGCGAGCGCGGTTTCAAGCGTCTGTTGAACGAGGGCGTTGTATATAAGCACGTGCAGTTTGAGTTCTCGAACATAGACCAGGCCAGCGCATTCGCTACTATCTTTACCGGCTCCAATCCCTGCTATCACAGCGTTACCGGAAGCCGTCGCTACGACCTCGAAAGGGAGCAGGAACAGTCGTGCCTCTACGATGCGCATTATCTCGGTAACTATACCCATCAGAACTACTCGCCCAAGAACTTGCTTAGCTCTACTGTCGGCGACGAACTGAAACTTGCCTCCAAAGGCGCCAGCCTTGTTTTTTCCATAGCGCCGGAAGCCGAGAGCGCCATAATATCCGCAGGACATACGGCCGACGGAGCCTTCTGGATAGACGATTACAACGGCAAATGGGCTACCACGACTTTCTATAAGAACATACCTAAATATGTTGATATATTTAACAGCGGAACAGAATCGCTTTCTGCCCGCCTCCCTTCGCTCGCATGGACGCCGATGATGCCGGACGACCACTACAACGCCCTGCCGTATATAGCCGACAAGAAATCCTATCGCTATAAATACGACGAGAAGGAGTTTGGATGCTATCAACGCTTCAAGACCTCGGTGCTCGTCAATGCCGAAGTGAGCCGATTGGCGCTACAGTTTATCAACGACGGCAATATTGGCTCTCATCCTACGCCCGACATGCTGTCGGTAACGTTCTATGGCGGCAATTACCTCGAAGTGCAGGACAAGACTTATACCCGCGAGGTGCAGGATACATACTTCGCACTCGATAAAAATCTCGAAGAACTGCTTGACGCAATAGATAAAAAGATAGGTCTCTCGAAAACGCTTGTAGTGCTTACAGGCACAGGCTATTATACCGATAATGACGTTCTTGAAGAGGGCGAGACTGCTACCGGAGGCACTTTCCATCCCAAACAATGCACGGCGCTGCTCAACATCTATCTGCGTGCAGTCTATGGACAAAAAAACTGGGTGCGAGCCTATCATAATCAACAGATATTTCTCAATCGCAAAACAATTGAAGAAGATAATATTAGCCTTGCCGAGATACAGAAAAAGGCGGCGGATTTCCTGTCGGATTTTAGCGGCGTGCATCAGGTCATCACCGATATGACGCTGCGGGCGGGCGAATGGAACGAAGGCTCGGCAAACCTGCGCTATGGCACATATCATATCGGACGCGGCGACCTTATAATTGAACTGCAGCCCGGATGGGGCATTGAAAGCGACGATGTTACCTCGAAAAAGACAAGCATCAAACGCAACAATGCTGTTATCACGCCGCTGATAATTTATGGCAACGGCTTAAAACCGGTGCGCATCGAACGTTCGGCTTATGCCACCCAGATAGCGCCCACCGTGACTAACGCCCTGCGTATCCGCGCTCCCAACGCCTGCAGCGACCTGCCACTTTCAATTGACAATTGACAATTGATAATTGACAATTGACAATTGATAATTACAATCTTTTATATTAATTCAAAAATTCAAATGTTATGACAATAAATGATATACTTACAAAATTATTCGGCAACAAGTCAACGCGCGACTTAAAGGAGACAACGCCTTACGTGGATAGAATCAAAGCTGTCTATCCTTCTATCAAGGCGCTCTCGCACGACGAGTTGCGTGCCCGCTCAGCCGAGATACGCCGCCGCATTCAAGATTCGGTAGCCGAGGAAAAGGCAAACATCGAAGCCCTCCGCGAAGGTATTGACGATAAGCCGCTCGAAGAGCGCGAATCGATATGGTCGGAGGTTGACAAGATAGAGAAAAATATTATGGAGCAGCTTGAAACGGCGCTCGAAGAAGCCCTGCCCGAAGCTTTTGCAATAGTGAAGGATACGGCGCGAAGGCTACAGGAAAATGAGACCATCGCGGTTACGGCTAACGATTTCGACCGCAACCTCGCCGCCTCGCGCGATTTTGTGCATATCGAGGGCGATCAGGCTATCTATCACAACCGGTGGATAGCCGGCGGTACAGAGATAAAGTGGGATATGGTGCATTACGACGTGCAACTCTTCGGTGGCGTCGTCCTGCATAAGGGCAAGATTGCGGAGATGGGGACAGGCGAAGGCAAAACCCTTGTCGCTACATTGCCGGTCTTCCTTAATGCCCTTACCGGCAACGGAGTACATGTGGTTACGGTCAACGATTATCTCTCGAAGCGCGACTCCGAGTGGATGGGGCCTATCTATATGTTTCACGGCCTCTCGGTTGATTGTATAGATAAATACAAACCCAACTCCGACGAGCGACGCAAGGCTTACAATGCCGACATAACCTTCGGCACCAACAACGAGTTCGGTTTCGACTATCTGCGCGACAATATGGCTATCAGTCCCAAAGACCTCGTGCAGCGCAAACATAACTACTCCATAGTAGATGAGGTTGACTCGGTGCTTATTGATGACGCGCGTACTCCGCTGATTATTTCAGGGCCTATTCCTAAAGGCGAAGACCAGTTGTTCGAAGAATACCGTCCGAATGTGGAAGTGGTAGTTAGCGCCCAGAAAACGCTGTGTACAAAACTCTTGACCGAGGCTAAGCAGAAGTTGCAGAGCGACGACAAGACGACGCACGAGGAAGGCGCTCTGTCACTGTTCCGCTCATACAAGGGAATGCCCAAGAACAAAGCGCTCATCAAGTATCTGAGCGAGCAGGGCGTGAAAACGACCATGCTCAAGACCGAAGAATTTTACATGCAGGATAATAACCGGCAGATGCACGTCGCAACCGATGCACTCTATTATGTTATCGACGAGAAACATAATACCATCGAGCTTACCGACAAGGGTTTAGACCTGTTGACGGGCAAGAGCGACGACCCGCAATTCTTCATCCTTCCCGACATCGCTTCCGAACTTTCGCAAATAGATAACATTGAGACTACTACGCCCGAAGAAAAACAGACGAAAAAGGATGAGATGCTGACGAACTATTCCGTTAAAAGCGAGCGTGTGCATACGGTCAATCAGTTGCTTAAAGCATATTCTCTATTTGAACGCGACGACGAATACGTGGTCATCGACGGACAAGTAAAGATAGTTGACGAGCAGACAGGCCGTATCATGGAAGGACGCCGCTATTCCGACGGTTTGCATCAGGCCATCGAAGCCAAGGAGCGCGTCAAGGTCGAAGCAGCAACGCAGACTTTCGCCACCATCACCCTGCAAAACTATTTCCGCATGTACCACAAACTGTCGGGTATGACCGGTACGGCTGAAACTGAAGCAGGCGAGTTATGGAACATCTACAAACTTGATGTGGTGGTCATTCCGACTAACAAACCCATCGCCCGCAAGGATATGAACGACCGTATCTATAAGACGAAACGCGAGAAGTATAACGCTGTTATTGAGGAGATCGGCGCACTGATAGCAGCCGGACGGCCGGTGCTGGTTGGTACTACCTCGGTAGAAATATCCGAACTGCTGAGCCGTATGCTCAATATGCGCAAGATTACTCATAACGTGCTTAATGCCAAGCTGCACCAGAAAGAGGCAGAGATAGTTGCGCAGGCCGGACAGAAAAGTATGGTTACGATAGCTACCAACATGGCAGGTCGCGGTACCGACATCAAACTGTCGGAAGAAGTGCGCACCGCCGGCGGTCTTGCTATCATCGGCACCGAGCGCCATGAGAGTCGCCGCGTTGACCGACAGTTGCGCGGTCGTTCGGGACGTCAGGGCGACCCGGGTTCTTCGGTTTTCTTTGTCTCGCTCGAAGACGACCTTATGCGTCTCTTTGCAACCGAAAAAATCGCCGGTCTGATGGATCGCATGGGCTTCAAGGAGGGCGATGTGCTTGAGGCTGGAATGTTAAGCAAGTCGGTCGAACGCGCCCAGAAAAAGGTCGAGGAAAACAACTTTGGCATCCGTAAGCGACTGCTTGAATACGACGATGTGATGAACTCGCAGCGTAACGTTGTCTATACGCGCCGCCGCCACGCACTGATGGGCGAACGCATAGGGCTGGATATTGTGAATACGCTCTATGACGCTTGTACGACTATCGCAGAGCAACACGAGGGTCTTGATTACGAGGCGTTCAAAATTGAACTCCTGCGTACTTTAGCTCTTGATTCGCCTGTCTTGGCCGAGGAATTTAGAGGCATCAAGGCTGAAGCGCTGGCCGATAAGGTCTTCAATGCCGCGCTCGAACTGTTCAAACGCCACACCGACCGTATGGCGCGGACGGCCAATCCCATAATCAAGCAGGTATTTGAAAATCAGGGCGCCCAGTACGAAAGTATCCTTATCCCTGTTACCGACGGCAAACGCATGTACAATATATCGTGCAACCTGCGCGAGGCCTACGAATCGGAATCGAAAGCCATAGCCAAGGCTTTCCAGAAATCCATAATCCTGCATATCATCGACGAATCGTGGAAAGAGCATCTTCGCGAGATGGACGAACTGCGCAACTCGGTGCAGAACGCCAGCTATGAGAACAAAGACCCGCTGCTGATATACAAACTCGAATCCTACAATCTTTTCAAGACCATGGTCGAGTCGATGAATCGCAAGACGGTGTCCATACTGATGCGCGGACAGATACCTGTGCGCGATGATGCAGCCGAGCAGCGTGTTAACGTCCGTCAGGCTGCTCCCGAACGACGCACCGACCTAAGCCGTTACCGTACGCAGAAGGATGACGCAGGAAACGCTATCCGCCGTAGAGGTGATGGCGATGGCAATCCGCAGCGTCCGCCGACAGGTCCGCAGCAACCTGTATCGCGAGAGCCTGTGCGTGTCGAGAAGCGCGCCGGACGCAATGATCCCTGCCCCTGCGGTAGCGGCAAGAAATACAAGAACTGCCACGGACGCGGATTATAGTATGAACTTATTCGTTCGTCATGCCGATACCGGTGATTGCGCCCTGATTAGGGATATAGCGTCCCGGATATGGGAGCCTGCTTATGGCTCAATCCTCTCGAAAGAGCAATTGATTTATATGTTCGAGATGATGTACTCGGTCGAGAGCCTGCATCGTCAAATGACAGTAGAGCAGCATCACTACATGCTGCTCTACGTCGATGACGCGCCCTCCGGTTATCTGTCTATAGAGCGCAAGTCGGACGACCTCTTTATCTACCAGAAGATTTACGTCCTGCCGACCCTGCACGGACAAGGTCTCGGCCGTTACCTCTTCAATCAAGGTATTGAATATATCCGTAGCTGCTTGCATCCCGACGCGCCTTTCACTATCGAACTGTATGTCAACCGCGCCAATCCTGCCGTCGATTTCTACCTTCATCTCGGCATGAGCATCGTTGATACCCGCGATCACTACATCGGCAACGACTACTATATGAACGACTATGTCATGCAAATTCATAATTCCTGACCTCAAACAGTTAATATGACTCATGCGGTAGCAGTCATCAACTACTACCGTATGTAACGATTACTTACTATCGAATGTAATTTACGCTTTCTCGAACGTGACGCCTTACGCCATGCAACGTCTCTAACATAAACCGTTCGGCATAAAGAGGGCATCAATTAATTGACGGTGCAAAATTGTCGAAAAAATCGGGCATCAATTTATTGATGCATCAATATTGCATAAATTTTCGGGCATCAATAACCTTTTTGTTGTATCTTGTTAACATTCTACCGCCATCAATAAATTGATGGCGGTAGAATGTCCGCAATCTGCTATCGTCAATAAATTGATGGCAGGTTTTTATAAAGGTAGAAGGTAGAAGGTAGAGGGTAGAGGGTAGAGGGTAGAAGGTAGAAGGTAGAAGGTAGAAGGTAGAGGATAGAAGGTAGAGGGTAGAAGATAGAAGATAGAAGAGTGCTTCGTACATGAAAATGTTTGGGAGAACGCAGGTTGCCTGTAGGGACGTTCTCCTCGCCGTCCTCAAATTTGCCGAAAAACGAGCTGTTTTGATTGCATTCTCAGAAATATGATTACCTTTGCCGAAAAAAAATAGATAAATATGGTAAAGAAAAATCGTTTATTGATTGTATCAATCGCAGTTTTGTCGTTTTCGTATGTAAATGCGCAAACGACATTGAAAGAAAGGCTTGAAAAGCATGTATATACCCTCGCCGACGATTCGCTCAAGGGGCGTAAAGCCGGCTCTTCCGACGGAAAGCGTGCGGCGGCGTATA
>JAITPL010000062.1 GCA_031289445.1 Tannerella sp. | reverse complement strand
CCGGGCAAGGATATTGTGGCCGGGCCGCTGTATATGGTTATTGAGGATGTGCCACTTCCACTTGCGCTGCCGTTTGCCTTCTTTCCGTTTACCGACACCTATTCGTCGGGTATCCTGATGCCTTCTTACGGCGACGAGATGTCGCGAGGCTTCTATCTACGCAACGGAGGCTACTATTTTGCGCTTAGCGACTACTTCGATTTTGCACTCACCGGCGAACTCTATACCAAAGGCTCATGGGGGCTGTCGGGACAGTCGCACTATAAGAAACGCTACAAATATTCGGGCAACTTCGATATGTCGTATCTAACGACGGTTTTGGGCGATAAGGGACTGCCCGACTTTAGCAAGTCGAATGATTTTAAAGTACGGTGGTCGCATACCCAAGACCCTAAATCCAATCCCTATCGCACCTTCTCGGCCAGCGTAGATTATTCGTCAAGCAGTTACGACCGCAAGCAACTCAATTCGCTCTATACAGCAGCCGCCACGCAGAACAACAAAGGCTCAAGCGTCAATATCACACAACGCTTCCCCAACAAACCGCTAAGCATCTCGGCTACGATGAATATCAATCAACGCTCGCAGGATTCGTCCGTGTCCGTTACCCTACCCGACCTGAATATCACCCTCAGCCGCATCTATCCGCTGAAACGCAAAAACGCCATAGGCAAAGAGCTTTGGTTCGAAAAAATCTCGATGAGCTATACCGGCTATCTGCGCAACAATATCTCTACAAAAGAAGATAAACTGTTCAATTCGAGCCTTGTGCGCGACTGGAAAAACGGTATGCAACACACTATTCCCATCAGCGCCACCTATTCCGTATTGGGCTTTATAAACCTCTCGCCTTCAGTCAATTATACCGAGAGATGGTACACCAACAAGATAGAACAGGACTATGACCCGGTGCGTAGAGGCATGGCTCCTTCGGATACTACTTACGGCTTCTATCGGGTATATAATTACAGCGCATCCGTCTCGGCGTCAACGACTGTATATGGAGAATTTATTCCCATCAAACCGCTGCGCAAGTTTGTTACCAAAATTCGCCATCGCATGGATCCGTCCATCTCGTTCAGCGCGACGCCCGACTTCGGCGACCCTAAATACGGTTATTATCACTACTATTCATACGTCAACGGCGGTACTTCGACCTATCCGGGCAATCCTGCCCAGACGCTGACAGGCTACTACTCGCCGTTCACCGGCCAACTCTTCGGAGTCCCCGGTCGAGGCAAGAGCGGAAACGTCTCATTTTCACTTGATAACAACATCGAAGCCAAGATACCCGACGCCGACGAGCCTTCGGGCGAACGCAAAATCAGTATTCTCGACAAACTGTCGGGAAGCATAAGCTACAATCTCGCCGCCGATTCGTTCCAGTGGAGCGACCTCAGTTCGAGTATCCGCATGAAATTTTCAAAGTCATATACCCTGAACCTCAACGCGACATTCGACACCTATACCTACGGCTACAACGAGACAAGCAAGCAGATGTACCGCGTCAATAAACCCCGCTGGACAGTGGGCAAAGGACTTGGACGACTGAGGTCAACCGGTACAAGTTTTTCATATACTCTTAATAATCAGACATTTAAAAACCTGTTTGGAGGAGGAGACGAAAGTTCTAAAAAGAAGAAAAAAGGGAGATTGCCGGAGGATGATGAGGATGATTTTGATTTGAACGAGGAACTGGACCCTAATGATCCCGACTATTTAAAGGAGCAGGAGATGCAGGATGCAGAGAAAGGAAAAAGCGGAAGCGTGCTCAACAGCAAGAAGAAAAAAGTAGCAGGCGAATATGACGAATACGGTTATTACAACAACGATGTGCAATGGAATCTGTCGTTCAGTTACAGCATGTCGCTGGGCTACGGCACATTCAATCCCGCAAAGCTGGAATACGATTACAAGCTGATTAACTCGCTGAGTTTCAACGGCAGCCTGCAACCGACCAAAAACTGGCGTATCAATTTCAACGCCACTTATGACTTCGATAACAAAAAAATATCATACATGACCTGCAACATCTCGCGTGCAATGCACTGTTTCCAGATGTCGGCAAGCATCATCCCGATCGGCCCGCTCAAATCATATTCGTTCTCCATTTCGGCCAATTCGTCGATGCTTAAAGACCTTAAATACGACCAGAGCAGCACGCCTTATAACGGTCAGGCATGGTATTGACAATCAACAAAATACAACAGATATGAAACAAGGAATAATCAAAACGGGACTAATGTCGTTCGGGATGTCGGGGAGAGTTTTTCACGCTCCTTTTATCACGACGCACCCGCAGTTCGAATTGACGGCTATCTCCGAGCGCAGTAAGAATCTCTCGGCAACGCTCTATCCCGATGCACGTATAGTGCGCAGTATAAGTGAGTTGCTGGCGCAGGACGATATAGAACTCGTGGTCGTCAATACTCCCGACCTGACACATTACGAATATGCAAAGATGGCTCTCGAAGCAGGCAAACATGTCATTGTAGAAAAGCCTTTCACGCTAACGACAGCCGAAGGACGCGAACTGATAGAATCGGCACGCTCGCGCGGACTGATGCTTTGCGTCTATCAAAACCGCCGCTGGGATGCGGATTTTCTCACTGTGCGCGAGATTCTTGAGCACGGTCTGCTCGGAAGGCTCGTCGAGTACGAAGCTGTTTATGCACGCTACCGCCGGGAGATTGTGCCGAATACGTGGAAAGAACAGGAAAGCGGACTTATTTACAATCTCGGCTCACATATCATCGACCAGTGCGTCAGCCTCTTCGGCTCTCCCGAAGCTGTCTTTGCCGACATTGCGACAATGCGCGACGGCGGCCGGGTTGACGATTATTTCATTCTGCATCTGCTGCGCTGTTCGCTGGCGCCCGACCTTCGCGTAACACTGAAAGCCGGTTACCTGATGCGCCGACAGGAGCCGCGTTTTGTGCTTCACGGCACGAACGGCTCGTATGTCAAATACGGCGTTGACCCGCAGGAAGAGATGCTGAAAACAGGCGCCATACCTCTTGGCGAGAATTGGGGTCTGGAGCCTGAAAACGACTGGGGAACGCTCGTCAACGATACCTTCGACGGTCGCTATCCAAGCGCACAAGGACACTACGCACGATTCTACGAAGCTGTCTATGAGCGCCTGCGCAAGGATACCCCCCACCCTGTCGAGGCCTGTAATGTCCTGCCTGTCGTCAGCATCATCGAAGCCGCCATACAAAGCAGCAAAACAGGACAAGTTATTTACCTCAATACTGACAAATAATGAAAGAAATATGTTGCGTGGGGCATATAACCCTCGATAAGGTAACGACGCCAAAGAATACGGTTTTTATGCCCGGCGGTACGGCCTTCTACTTCTCACACGCCGTAAGGCATTTCGACGACCTCGACTACTTGCTCGTAACGGCTGTAGGCGCTCCCGAACGCACTGTGACCGACGCCCTCGAAGCACAGGGACTGGATGTGATTGTAATCGACAGCCCTGCATCCGTCTTTTTCGAGAATATCTACGGCGCCGACAGTAACGAACGCAAACAGCGCGTATGGGCTAAGGCCGCCCCTTTCAGAGCGGAAGATATGCTGGCCGTCGAATCTAAAATTTTTCATCTCGGCGCATTGCTGGCTGACGATTTCTCGCTTGACGCAGTCAGAAATCTTGCCGACAAAGGACTTGTCTCTGTTGATTCGCAGGGCTATCTGCGCGAAGTGCGCGATACCCGCGTCCATGCCATCGACTGGCAAGACAAACTCGAAGCTCTGCGCTATGTTCATTTCCTGAAGGCTAACGAACACGAAATGGAGGTGCTGACCGGATATAAGGATGCGCGACAAGCCGCTCTGCAACTGCATGAATGGGGTGTGCGCGAGGTCGTTCTGACTTTCGGCAGCGAAGGCTCGATGATATATGACGGCTCGCAGTTTTACGCCATTCCCGCTTATCCACCGAGCGAGACAGTCGATGCTACCGGCTGTGGCGACACTTATATGGCAGGCTATCTGTACCGTCGCGTCAAAGGCGCATCAATAGTCGAGGCTGCTCATTTCGCCGCCGCACTCTCGACCCTCAAAATACAGCGCTCAGGCCCGGTCGATGCAAGAGCGGCCGACGTACTTGAAATTCTCCGACACTAATCGCAATAAACCTTCGAAGCAGGGTCGCGGCGCAGGTTGTCGAGCATGGCGATTTGTTCGGGCAAGATACGGTCCAACGACAGCGGCGGCAGATTGTCGAGCGCAAAAAAACCTTTGTCGAGAATATCGAAAGTGAGCGCGTCGTCACCGCCGGTTATCTCGCAAAGAAAACACATCTTGTAGATATAGAAAGGGCTGGCAGGATGATCGTAACAACTCTTGTCGAGCACGGCAAGCAACCTTACCACCCGCACGTCGAAGCCTGTTTCTTCCTTGGCTTCCTTGACTGCAATCTCGGTCGGCGTGAAGCCTACATCCGACCATCCTCCGGGCAATGACCATCGACCGTCGGCTTTCTCTCTGACAAGCAGTATCTCGTCCTTGCTATTGAAAATAACCGCACGTATGTCAACTTTTGGCGTAACATACTCTTTTACAGGATTATATTGCGCTTTTATCTCATCTTCTTTCAGTCCGGTGACAATTGAAGTTATGCGTTCGCTGATTTCTATCAGCTCCCTGCTGCGTTCGATTTCGTAATCGTTGTGCGAATACACAAGCGCCGTTTCACACATCGCACGAATACGCTGCGCAATGGTTATCAGTCTGTTAGCTTTATTTTGCATTTTTATTTATATGAATTTAGTATCGGCTTATGAATTATATGTTTACAATTTATAAAATATATGTTTCCAATCTATAAAATATATGTTCTCAATTTATAAAATATATGCTTACAATCTATGAAATATATGTTTCCAAGAGTTTACAGTGTGGCGCAGGCGAGATGGCGACGCCTGTTGCAGCTGCGGGGATGAGTATGGTTTGACCCTGACAGACCTTGACCTCGTAGCCGGCGTCGTCGCGCAGAACGGCGTCGCCCGACATGCAGATATAGACCACAAACGAATCCAAAGAAGAAAGGTCGCGACGAAAAGGTTGATAGAGGTCTAATAAATTGGTAGTGAAGTATTTGCAGGCTACCAATTCAACCGGTATATCGTCGTGCGGTGAATACTGCGTTCGGTAATCCGGATAGAGCGTATAGTCGATGGCGTCTTTAGCCGGCTCGGTATGCAGTTCACGACCGCGTCCCTGAGCATCTTTGCGATTATAGTCGTATATCCGGTATGTGATGTTGCTTGTCTGCTGAATCTCGGCTATAAAACAGCCCGCGCCGATAGCGTGTACACGGCCGGCGGGAAGAAAAAACACGTCGCCTGCATGAACATTGTATTGCTGCAAAACGTCCATGATTGTATTGTCGGCTACGCGCCGCACGTATTCGTTTGCATCAATCTGCTGCGAGAAGCCGCTGTACAAAGCCGCATCCAGCGAAGCATCGACGACATACCACATCTCGGTCTTGCCGAATGAACCGTGGCGTTGCCGGGCAAGCTCGTCGTTTGGATGAACTTGAATAGAAAGATTATCCCGCGCGTCGATAAATTTTATCAGCAGCGGAAAGGTCGAGCCAAACTGACGGATTACTTTCTCGCCGAGCAGTTGAGCGCCGTATTTGCATATCAAGTAGTCGATAGATTCACCTTTCAATACGCCGTCAGCGACGACCGAAATGTTATTATCGACATGCGACAACTCCCAACTCTCGCCGATTTTGCGCTCGTCGGCAGGGTATCCTTTATAGGGCAGTATATCACCCCCGCCCCAGATTATCTCCTTAAAAATGGGGTTAAACGTAAGTGGATAAAGCATGATTGGCAGTGTAAATTGCAGTACGAGCGCCGAACGTGCGGGGATATAGAGTTTAAGCCATCCCTTTTGTTCGCTCGCATAAAGCATGTCGAGCTGAGTGAGATGCTCTACAGCATCGTCGTTTAAACCGTTGCCGCCAAAACGCTTGTCATCCGTATTCAACACTACCTTGTATTTGCCGAGCGGGACTAAAAATCCGTAGTCGGTAAACGAGCGCGTAGGGTTGAAGTTGAATACGAAAAGAAGATTTTCACGCATGTAGGCAAGTATCTGGTCGCCGTCGTTGTCCCAGACTTTTTGCAGGGACGTCGATTGAAAATTCTTGACGCTTAACATAAGCCCAATCATCGCATTGTCGAACTTTTCGAGCGCGTGATACTTGAGATCCCGGTTGTCGGCAAGACGCCATTGCCGGCGTGCATACTTATACGACCATCCATTGCCTTCGCGCGGAAAATCTATCCATTCGGGATGCCCGAACTCATTACCCATAAAGTTGAGGTATCCGCCGTTGATAGTCGTTGCCGTAGCGAGGCGAATCATTTTGTGAAGCGCCATGCCGCGCTCGACCTTTGCGTTGCGGTCGTCGGCCTGCATGTGCCAGTACATGTCGGCGTCGATAAGCCAGAAAATTATGGTCTTGTCGCCGACCAGAGCCTGATCGTGACTTTCGGCATAACTGACTGTTTTCTCATCGCTGCGCCGATTGGTCGCCTCCCGCCAAATGGACGACGGAAGCCAGTCTTCATCTCTCTTTTCTTTCAATGTTTTTATCCAGAAATCGGGGATGTTCATTGCCATGCGATAGTCGAATCCGTAGCCGCCGTCTTCGATTTTGGCAGCCAGTCCGGGCATGCCGCTTACTTCTTCGGCGATAGTTAAGGCGTATGGATTGACTTCGTGTATCAACTTGTTGGCAAGCGTGATATAGGCTATCGCATCGCCGTCCTGACAGCCGTTGTAGTAGTTGGCGTAGTTACTGAAATTTTCACCCAGACCGTGACTGTAATACAGCATCGAAGTAACGCCGTCGAAGCGAAAACCGTCAAAGTGAAATTCTTCAAGCCAGTACTTGCAGTTCGACAACAAGAAGTGTATCACCTCGTTTTTGCCGTAATCGAAGCAAAGCGAATCCCATGCAGGATGTTCGCGTCTGTCGGCAGCCGAGTGGAAATATTGATAGTTTGTTCCGTCGAAACGCCCTAAACCCTCCAGTTCGTTTTTGACTGCGTGGCTGTGAACTATGTCCATTATCACAGCGACGCCGAGCGAGTGGGCGTCGTCGATGAGGCGCTTGAGTTCGTCGGGCGTGCCGAATCGCGAAGAAGGCGCAAAGAAACTGCTCACATGGTAACCGAACGAGCCATAATAGGGATGTTCCTGTATTGCCATGATTTGAATCGCGTTGTATCCGTCGTTCGCAATTCGCGGCAAAATATTTTCGCGAAACTCTTCATAAGTTCCGGTTTTTTCATCCTGAGACGCCATACCGATATGACATTCATAAATCAGTAGCGGCGATGTGGTTGGAGTAAAATTCTTATGCTCGAACTTGTACGGTTTTACAGGATTCCACACTTGCGCCGAGAAAATTTTGGTATGCTCGTCCTGAACGACGCGCCTCGACCACGCAGGGATTCTTTCGCCCGCACCGCCCTGCCATTCAACGAGAAGCTTGTACATATCTTCGTGGTTGACGGCATCTTGCGGCAAGTGCAATTCCCAATTCCCATTGCCGATATTTTGCAACCTGCAGGCTTCGTTTTTCGTCCAGCGATTGAACGTTCCGACGAGATAAACGGCAGTAGCATTAGGCGCCCATTCACGCACGACCCATCCGTTTTCCGTCAGGTGCAAACCGAAATAGAGGTATCCCGAAGCAAAATCGGACAGCGATTGAGCGCCGTTTTGCGTGAGAATGTTTTCCCTCTCAACGACATAACGAAAACGCCCTTCTATAGCATCTTTGTAGGGTTCCAACCAGGGGTCGTTTCTAAATAATCCAAGAGTTTTTGCGCTCATTCCTTTTACTTTATTTATTAGTAATACATTAGTATTCAGGCGTCAAAAATAGCTTGTTGTTTTTACATTGCAATCTTTTTCCACCTTATTTATTCACAAAAATACAAAAAGTTTTCAACATATATCTTTTTTGTCCGATTTTTTTCTTATCTTTGCAATCAAAATGCAGCTATATAAATCACTAATTGATAGTATAATATGAAGGTTGAATATAAAAAATGGATGTTCTATCTGTTGATGATTGTTTTTTTCGGGTCGTTCATGTTCTTCGTAGTGCAGAAAGGCTCAATACAACAAACATCATACCAGGAGCTTGCGTCGCTTTCCGAAACGAACGGTATCAGTCGGAGCTTTCAAATTTTCAGTTCAATAACGATGGGACACATTCGTTCGACGATAGGAATTTTGCTTTTGCAGATCATAGTTATTCTTGCGATTTGTCGCTGTATAGGCGTGATATTCAAGAAGATTGGACAGCCTACCGTAATAGGCGAAATCATGGCGGGAATAGTTTTAGGGCCATCGGTGCTGGGATATTTTTTCCCGTCGGCCTACGGTTTCATGTTCCCGGTCGAATCGCTTGCCACCATCGGCATAATCAGTCAGTTCGGCTTGATTCTCTTTATGTACACGGTAGGTATGGACTTGGATTTCAGCGTTGTGCGCAAGCGTCTCGAAGACACTATCATCATCAGTCACACGAGTACCATTGCTCCGTTCTTTCTCGGTATGCTCGTCGCATATTTCATTTACGACAGCTATGCCTACGTGAATACGCCCTTCGTTACCTTCGCGCTGTTCATCGGCATCTCACTGAGTATTACCGCCTTTCCGGTGCTTGCGCGAATCATTCAGGAACGCGGATTGACGCGCACTCATCTCGGCTCGATTGCACTGGCGAGCGCTGCTAACGGCGACATCACTTCGTGGTGTCTGCTTGCCGCCGTCGTTGCCTTCGCACATGCGGGAAGCGTCGTCAGCACAGTTTATACGGTACTTTTTTCACTCTTATATATATGTATCATGTGGTTTGTGGTGCGTCCGTTTCTGCGCATCATCGGCGACCTGTATCACAACAAGGAAGTAGTTGATAAACCGCTTGTCGCACTGATGTTCTTTCTTCTTATAGTCTCGTCCTACCTTACCGAAATACTCGGCTTGCACGCTCTGTTCGGCGCTTTCATCGCCGGAATTATCATGCCGGACAACCTGAAATTCCGCAATATAATGAACGAAAAGGTCGAGGACGTTTCGCTTGCGCTCTTTCTGCCTCTGTTCTTTGTTTACACAGGTTTGCGGACCGAAATAGGCCTGATAAAAGGTTTGGACATGTGGATGTTATGCGGTGTGTTTATAGCGGCTGCGGTGATAGGGAAATTTGGAGGCACGCTGGTTGCCGCACGTTTTTCGCGCGAGTCATGGAAGGACAGCCTGAATATGGGAGCGCTGATGAATACGCGCGGGTTGATGGAGCTGGTAGTACTTACGATCGGTCTGGAAATGAACATAATCCCGCCTGCACTGTATGTAATGCTTGTGCTGATGACGCTTGTAACGACCTTTATGACAACTCCGCTGATGTCGTTGATCAATTTGTGTTTCCACGCTTCGGAGCATATCAAGCTGCAAAACATCGAAAGACTGAAAACCGATACCTTCAAGGTGCTGCTTTCTTTCGGTCGCGCAAGCAGCGGACAGGTCATGCTCGACCTTGCGCACCAGATGTTTTCAAACAGCGACAAGCGTCTCGAACTGACGGCGCTGCATCTCACCGTCGGCTCAGACGTTAACCCCTTGCATACGCAGGATTTCGAGAATGTAAGCTTCAAACCAATCCTTTTCGAAGCGGACAAGCTAGGCATGCTGATTCAGACGAAATATGACGTATGCAGTAATGCCGAGCAACATATCTGTTCGATAGTCAACAGCGAGGGGTATAATTTTCTGCTCGTAGGTTCGGGCGTGGCAATGAGCGATATAGCGACGGATGTGAATGCAATGAATACCTGGCAAAAAATCGTGCATGCCCTGAGCGGCAAAAACACACAGAAGTTTATCTTCTATCCCGGAGCGCTGCTAAAGGACAAGACGAAAGAATTTATAAGCCGGAGCGCCTGTTCGACAGGTGTGTTTGTGAATCGCGGTTTCATTCGCGCCGAGAAAATACTGGTTGTCTTCAATTCGGCGTCCGATCTGGTTTTGCTTTCGTACGTAGCCAACATGCAGCGCGTGACGCACAGTTTCGTGCAGCTGCTCGACCGCGTCAGCCCTACCGCCGACGACAGCGAGACGGTAGCGGCCACCATTGCATCCTACATTAAAAACGCAACCGAAACCGTTCTTCCATTTGAAAAGAATCTCACCACCAATCTTCTTAAAAATGCCGAC
>JAITPL010000055.1 GCA_031289445.1 Tannerella sp. | reverse complement strand
GGCCGCCGGGGTGATGGTTGCGCCGCTGAGCATCTGCGCTATTTCGTTGATTCGCTCGGCGGGGGCGAGGCGACGGATACGTGTCAGTGTGCGTTCGGGCGTATCCTGCTTATATACGTAGTAATGAGCGAGGCCCTTGGCTGCTATTTGCGGCAGGTGGGTAATGGTTATGACCTGCATGTTACCGCCCATATCCCGCATTATACCTGCCATCTTGTCGGCTATCTCGCCCGAAACGCCGGTGTCGATCTCGTCGAATATTATAGAAGGCAAGGCAGCATATCCGGCTATCATATTTTTCACACACAGCATCAAACGCGAAATCTCACCCCCCGAAGCGGTCTTGGCAACCGATTGAAGTTCCTCGTTCTTGTTGGCCGAAAAAAGAAAATAAATCTCGTCCATGCCATCGGACGAAGGTTTACTCTTTGGCGTAAACTGTATCTGAAAGCGGGTATTGGGAATGCCGAGCGAGACCATGCGCTCGGTCAGCGTTTTTTCGATTATTTTGGAGGCTTTGCGACGCAGGGCGGTAATCTCGCCCGCCTGCTTAACCAATTTATTGCAAGACTCTTGCTGTTGAGCAGTCAAAATCTCAATTTCTTCATCGGACGAATCAATATCGCGAAGTTGAGCGCCAAACTCGTCCCGCCGTGTGATAAGTTCATCAAAATTAGCCGCCTTGTGCTTTTGCAGCAGCGAATAGAGCATACCAAGCCTTTGATTCAAGTATTCGTAACGTTCGGGACTAAACTCTATATCGTCCTTCAGCACATCCGTTTCCCTTAATATATCATCAATTTCGATTAGCGTTGCATCAAGGCGTTCGATATAACCTTCGGCCTTTGAAAAAAACGGCGATACTTGCCTGACCGACGCGAGCGCATCCTTGAGATAAACCGTTGCCGATGCGTTATCTGCACCCAGAGCAGTATTCAGGCGATATAGAGCTGTTTTGATTTCTTCGGCGTGCGAGAGCGTTTCGAGTTCGTCTTCCAAACCCGCCTGTTCGCCCGCCTGCAGGTTAGCCGCCGTAAGTTCGTCAAACTGAAAACGTATATAATCCTCTTCATTACGTGATATTCGGGCTTTTTCGCGCAGTTCGTCCAACTTGCTGCCTATAGCGGTATAGCGGCTGTATTCATTGTGATAATCAGCGAGTTGCTGCTTGTCATGCGCCATAAGGTCAACCACCCGCAGTTGAAAATGCGCTTCGGCCAGCATCAGATTCTGATGTTGCGAATGAATATCTATCAGTTTGTTACCCAACGCTTTAACTACAGGCAGCGCTATCGGCGAATCGTTGATAAAAGCCCGCGACTTGCCGGATGCGTACAGTTCGCGGCGAAACAGGCACTCCGTCGGGTCGTAATCAATTTCATTGGCCTGAAAAAATTCTTCAAGATGATAATCGGATATGTCGAAAGAGGCTTCGATAACGCACTTGTCGCTTCCGGTGCGGATACTGTGGCTGTCGGCACGCTCGCCGAGCACTAAGGCCAAAGCGCCGAGGATAATAGACTTGCCGGCGCCGGTCTCGCCTGTTATAACCGAGAATCCGTCGTCGAAGCTAATATCGAGTTCGTCAATCAATACAAAGTTTCTTATAATCAATGATTTGAGCATATCAATTCTTTAATGATCCATAGCGTGACGAGTAAGTTGGGAAGAGAGAGGAAAAGAGTTTCAAGCCATCCTGTTTCTCTTGGGTTGTAGCTTTTGAATAGACAAGCACTGCTTCGTCGAGTTTGCTGTCGCTGAAAAGTTGCAGCAGAATAGAGTTGGGACGCGCCTCCTTGAGGGTCTTCATCAAGGGCAGGGCGGCGAGGATATTAGTGCGTCCGCGGTCGGCATTGGCAGCCATCTCGTCGAGGCCTTTACGGTGATATTCATACCAAAGCGAATGGAAGGTATCGCCCTGATTTTCAGTGAGCGCCGTAGCAAGCGCATGTCGATTTTTCTTGTTGCCGAAAGCAGTCCATCCGTTCCATTGCGTCGATTGCGCGAGGGATACGATTTGTTGCGCCTGTTGAAAAAACTGCTTGCCGCCTGAAAGTGCAAAACTGTCGAAATCCATACCCATAATGATATAGATATAATAGACTAAAGTAGCTGTCAGATTGCTGTTTAGCGTCGTTTCGGTATGTTCGAGCGGCTCGAACTCGGTGTATTCGAAATCGAACTCCGTATCGCGAAAGTTGAAGATAGTAGTCGAATAGGAAGAGTTATAGACCGGTCGCCGCGCCTGCACCTGTATCTCGCAACTGAACTTATTGCTTTCAAGCGTGTTAACGATGATAGTAAAAGTACATTCTATGCGCTCGTTGGGCGAAAAGGTAGCTGTAGTCCACTTTTTCGTATTGACAAATTCGGTAAGGGCGGATTGCAGGGTGTTGAAAATATTTTTGTCCGAGCCTTGCACCTTATCGCTATTGATGGTGATAGTCGCGTTCAGTTCCTGCGCCTCGGCGATAGAGCCAAGACCCGCGACTAAGAGTAATGTCATCAGATACCTCATCATAATTTATTTTTTTATCAAATAATCAATCATTTCGTCGGCCACTTCGCGCTTCGACTTCAGGGGAATCTCCATCACGCCTCCCGAACGGTCGAGCAGCGTAACCCTATTTGTGTCGCCGCCAAACCCTGCGCCCTTGTCCTGCAGCGAGTTAAGCGCTATCAGGTCCAGGTTTTTGCGCTGCATCTTTTCGCGGGCGTTGACGAGGCCGTCGTTACTTTCGAGTGCGAAGCCTGCAAGCGTCTGATGCGGCTGCTTCATCTCGCCGAGCGTCGCGGCTATATCGCGGTTGCGCACAAGTCGCAGCGTCATATCGCCTGTCTTCTCGCGCTTGATTTTCTGTTCCGACTGCGTTTCGGGCTTATAATCGGCCACGGCAGCGCACAAAATAGCAAGGTCGGACTGCGGAAACGCCTTAGCGGCAGCATCATACATTTCATCAGCCGATTCGACGTCGATGCGACGGATGGCGGGATGCCGAACGGCCAAGGCCACAGGCCCCGCTACAAGCGTAACTTCCGCGCCCCGACAGGCACAAGCCTCCGCAAGTGCAAATCCCATCTTGCCCGAAGAATAGTTACCTATAAAACGGACAGGGTCAAGCTTTTCGTATGTCGGGCCGGCTGTTATCAGTATCTTTTTTTTTTCGAGGTCGTGCGAGGAAGCGAAAAATCTCTCCATAACACTCACTATATCATCGGTTTCGGCCATTCGCCCCTTACCTTCGAGGCCGCTTGCCAGAAATCCGCTTTCAGGCTCGATAATATGATTGCCGAAGGAGCGCAGGCGGTCGAGATTTTGCTGCGTCGCAGGATGGGCATACATGTCGAGATCCATGGCAGGAGCTACAAACACCGGCGCTTTGCAGGATAAATAGGTGGTAACAAGCATGTTATCAGCCACTCCGTTAGCCATTTTGCCTATCGTCGAGGCGGTAGCGGGAGCGATAAGCATGGCGTCGGCCCACAGCCCAAGGTCAACGTGGCTGTTCCACGTACCGTCGCGGTCAGAGAAGAACTCGCTGATAACAGGCTTGCGGCTCAGCGTGGATAGCGTCAGCGGGGTGATAAATTCCTTTCCCGCAGGCGTTATAAGCACCTGTACTTCAGCGCCTTTCTTCACTAAAGCACGAAGCAGCACGGCGGCCTTGTAAGCGGCGATGCTGCCTGTAATGCCCAGAACGATGTGTTTAAAATTCATCTTTCAGCCGCAAGCGTATTTCAGTCAGTTTTTGCTTTGTATTGAGCGAGAAATCGCCCTGCATCACCCAGCTGTAATAACCAATATCCTTCTTCAACACTTCACGAACGGTCTGTCCCTTATACTTCCCGAAATTGATTACCTCCTCGCCTTTCTCGTTATAAATCATACGTCCGGCAAAGTCAACGTTATTGTTGTAGGACGAGAGTTTAGAGAGTTCGTTTACATCGTTGACGAGGTCGGGATAGCGGTCTAACTGTGCTTTGAGCACCTCGTAGGTCGCCAGCGTGTCGCTCGCGGCGCTGTGAGCATCCGTGAGGTCTTTTCCGCAGTAGAATTTGTAGGCGGCGACCAGATTGCGCTGCTCTTTCTTGTGGAAAATAGTCTGCACATCAATAAACTTGCGTTTAGTGAGATCCATATTGATATTGGCGCGCAGAAACTCTTCGGCAAGCAAGGGTATATCGAAGCGGTTGGAATTGAAACCGGCCAAGTCGCAGCCCTCTATCTGAGCGGCAAGCGACTTGGCTATGTCCTTGAAGCGGGGACAGTCTTTCACATCCTCGTCGGTGATACCATGTACGGCAGTCGCCTCCGGAGGTATGGGCATATCAGGATTGATGCGCCTTGTCTTACTTTCTTCCTTACCGTCGGGGCTGACCTTCAGGTACGAGATTTCAACTATGCGGTCGTTAGTAATATTGATGCCGGTAGTCTCGAGGTCGAAGATTACAAGCGGATTTTTCAAGTTAAGCTGCATTATTCTCTACTAATCGTTCAACATCATAGGCATCAGCAGCATCAGTTGCTCTTCGTTAGCTTCGTTCTCGGCCGGTATAAGCACGCCTGCACGCGATGGATCGGCAAGTTGCAACTTAACTTCGCTTGATGTGAAATTACTGAGAATGTCGATGAGGAAACCTGCCTTGAAGCCGATGTTAAGCGGCGTAGCGGTGTAGTCGCACTTGATTTTCTCTTCACCCGAAGTGGCGAAATCAATGTCTTGAGCCGATATAATAATCTCGTTTTCTGATATTTGCAACTTAACCAAATTGCTGGCCTGATTCGAGAACACCGAAACGCGCTTGAGTGTATTTATGAAAGGCTGACGCTCGACGGTAACAATATTGGGATTATCTTTGGGGATAACCGAATCGTAGTTGGGGAAGCGACCCTCGATAAGGCGGCATATCATCTCGAAGTTAGGCGCAACAAAGTAGGCGTTGTTGTCATCAAACTGAAAAGTAACGGCGTCGTCATTTTTTTTCAGCAGTTCTTTCAACAGTTTGGCCGGTTTCTGCGGCAGGATGAAAGCTGCTCTTTCGGGGGTCTGGACAGTCGTATTGCGCAGGCGCACCAGCTTGTGTCCGTCGGTAGCCACGAAAGTGATATGTTCGGGCTGCAGGTCGAAGTAGATACCGTTCATCACAGGTCGCAGGTCGTCGTCGGCAGCGGCAAAGGCGGTGCGACTGACGCCATTAAGCAGCACTTGCGACTCGATAGACGATTTCTGGGCGTCTTCCTTGAGCGGTTTCGACTGCGGATAGGCGTCGCCCGATTGACCCGGCAGAAGGAAGGTGCCATCGTTGGCATACTTGACGACGACGCTCATATTGTCGTCGTTAATCTCGAAATAAAGCGGCTGGTCAGGCAGCTCTTTTAGCGGGTCGAGCAGGCGTTTGGCGTCTATACAGAAGACGCCGAGACCTTCCGATTCGGTTAGTTCGACGGTGGTAACGAGCTTGGTCTCGACGTCCGAAGCTGTGATTACCAATCGTTTTTCTTCGAGATTGAAGAGGAAACTGTCCAAAACAGGTAATGTGTTTTTGGAAGCAATGACTTTGCTTAGCGACTGCAAAGCAGGCAGTAAGACGGAGCTTGATACGGTAAATTTCATATAAATCTATATTAATAATTAATTTTCAGGGAACAAAAGTACATAAAAATATTCGGATTTACAAGTTCAAGGAATGAAAAAAGTTTTTTGAAACAGGGTGCCTTTACTTCAAAAAAATCAACCTGCAAACGCTAATACGGGGCAAAACTGGCGCTGTTGCGGCATGTTACAGGCGGATAAAAAGCGTCTTCGATATGGTCTTCAACCTTATATGACGAGCCGGTTTTGATAACGCTGATAATATCGAAGCGTGCAGACATATCTACGCGCTTGATGCGGCAATAAGCGTCGGCTGCTATCACCGTGCGTCGAATCTTACGCGCGTCAACGGCGAGAGAGGGGGCAATAAGGTAATCGTGAGAGCGTGTCTTAACCTCCACAATGACAAGCTCGCCGCCGAAAGACGCCACGATATCAAGTTCATAGTGCTGAAAATGCCAGTTCACATCCAGTATCGAGTAACCTTTACCTTCCAGATAGGAGCACGCAAGCTGTTCGCCTTGCTTTCCCGTTTCATTTCTTTGAGCCATAAAAAACAAATAATTTTTACACCCGCAAAGGTACATAAAAAATTCTTATTTGTCTTCTTTGAATACCTTATCTAAGTGATAGTAACTTTCTATCAGTTTATTAAAGATTTTTTCGCCTGCGCCTACTTCTATCAAGTCGGGGCCGACGTCAGCGCCGTAGCCTCCGTAAGCCGCCGAGCGTATGTCGGGCAAATATATCGGCCATTTGCCGCCATTCCATGTATAACCGAAGAAGAAGGGCACGGCGTAGGGCTGAATCTCGCGTTTCCAGTCGATTTGAAACTTGATGAACGGCTCGCCCGGAACGGTGGCTATCGCGTAGCGGTTGTTGATGGAGATAACGGTAAAGTGAACGTTATAGTCGAGTTTCTTGTCGTAGCGGCCGGTGAAGAACAGCGAATCGGTTACGACTTTAATCTGCGGAACATCGCGGGGATGGGGATACAGCTCGTTAGTCAGCTTGACGGCTTCAATAGAGAGCAGTTTGCCCATACGTTCTATCAAATCGTAATTCGACTTGCGCGGGTCGTCGGGCGATTGACGTCCGCCGTCCTTGAACAGTGGCGCCTGATTACCGCCTCCTCCCTGCACAAAAAGGCAAACGAGCTTGTTATCAAAGGCTTCTTCGGTATATTTGGTGGCATAGCCTACATAGTCGGCCGAGATTTCAAAATTGTTCCATGCCACGTCGGGATGGCAGGCATAATTCATAATCAGCGCTTTGGGATTACCCTGTGCGTCGTCCAGACGAATGATACCTACGGCGTTATCAACCGGTCCGTGCGGGATGCGTTCGGGATTGACTGCGCGGTAATGCTCGTCGCCAAGCCACGATTCGCGGGCGCGTCCGTCATCTCTCAGTATGAGTCGGTTGAAGCTCAGTTGCGGGAAGTAGCGGTGGCCGCCCGAAATCTTTGCTTCAAACATATTGGCTGAGGCTTGTTCGACGGATTTGATAACCTGTTGTTCAAGTTGTTCGGCCGGAGCGCGTTCACTCGAATGAGTGTGTTGCGGGCAGAAATATACCTCTCGCAGGTTGAACTTCTTCTTGAGCGTTTCGGCCAGCGGGATATTGGTATATCCGCCAAGGTCGAACGAGAGGAAGCAAATCCTCACGTCGTTTGCTTCGAGGATAAGACTGCGCACATAGATGGAGTCGTGAACCGGATATTTCGGTTGTAGCGGGGTTATGTTCACTTTTGCCGTACCGGCTAAAAGTTGTCCCGAAGCAATCAGCGGCTGCGTACTCAAACAGCCTGTAATACTTGCAATGATAATGATAAATAACTGTTTCATATTAATTTGAATTTTTGGGGTTTGAATGTTATCTTGTGAATCAATATTGTCTGTTTTGTCGAAATTGTCTGTTTTGTTGATGAAAGTGAGTGATATGTCCGTAAAAGCCGCCGCTCCGAGACACAAAGCAATCTCAATTGGGCAGGGGCAAGCCCGGCCCCTACATTGTCATTCATAATTCATAATTCACCATTCACCATTATTTTACATCCCGCTTCCTTGCCGGAAAAGGCTACTGCGAGAAGGATTAGCCGTTTGCCTTCTACTGCATAGCGCTCGAAATATTTCCTGTCTATTATTTGCGCTTCGGCTTCAGCTAGCAGGCGATCT
>JAITPL010000223.1 GCA_031289445.1 Tannerella sp. | reverse complement strand
AATCTACTATCTCTTTCGGCAGTACGTATCTGACTAATTCTTTTAACTTTCCTGTTTTTGGCATCTTGTTTTTTTATGCAAAGATACATGTTTTTTTTGACTATCAAACACAGGGTTTTACTGGTGAGCCATAGTAATCCATCCGCCAATCCATGGAAAAATAATGCGGAAGCCCCACCAACCTAATGAGAAGCCCAATATAATACCTGTTAATAACGGAATAAAATGTTTGAATTTCATTATTGCAATCTTTCCTTCATTTATTTCAGTTAATACACGAAACAAATAGAATCGCAGCCGCACACATCGCCGATTGAACTGCGGCCGGTTACCTTTCCTTTATTATAACAATCGTCAATTTGAGTGCTTCCGCAATAGCCTGTACTCATCCCGCATACACCGCCGATAACACCATCACCGCGTATCACTCCGTTATTATAACAGGAAGTAATAATGGCTCTTCCGTTGTAGCTGTCGCATCTGTTCATCCCGCACACGCCACCGGCATTCATAATACTGCAGCTTATCGTTCCGTCATTATAACATGCGACAAGTTCAGCCGTTATCTCCGGTTCGTAATAGTTTTTCGATTCGCCGCGGTTCGTCCCGCATACGCCGCCAACGTTAAAATCCCCTGTTACATTAGCCTTGTTGGAGCAACCGGTGATAACGCCGTTCCAGTTTAAACCGCATATACCGCCGACGTCATACCTGCCTTTTACCTCGCCCGAAGCGATACGCAGATTGGACACGGCAGCGCTGTCAATATACCCGAACAAGCCGATATAATCATCTTCCGGACGGTCAATTTTCAGGTTGGAGATGGAGAATTTGCCGCCATCGAAGTTGCCGGTAAAATGTTTGGAATTGCTTCCGATAGGCATCCATCCCCGCTCGTTCCATTGCGCATATCCGCCGCCGCCTTCAGCCAGATAAGGGCCGAGGTTGATATTGTTTACCAGCACAAAGTGGGCGTCCAAGTATCGGCGCACGCTGTCTAACTGTACTGCGGCGCTAATCCGATAGGGAGCGGCGCTTGTGCCGTTGCCTCCCGCGAAGGGATGGGCATCGGCAGCGAGCGTTGGCGCTAACACTGTCGTAATCATCAGGGTTAGCAGGATTATCGGATTGGCAGGATTCCTCAGAAACATATCTCGATATGTTACTTCAGTTTTTTCAACCAGCTTGACAGCAGATCGGTCATTTGGGAGTGATACTCGTAAGTATCGTGAAAGCCCCATCCGTGGCCTCCGGTTGGAAAGACGTAGAGCGTGGCGGGGATTTCGTTGCGCTTCAGGGCTTCGTAGTACCACAGACTGTTTTCGGGCAATACCACCTTGTCGTCGTCGCTTAGCAGCAGTATTGTAGGAGGAGTGTTCACTCCAACCTGCTTTTCGTTCGAGAAGCGGTAAATGTCGGTTTCCGAAGGATTATCTCCAAGCAGATTCGTGCGCGAGCCGCCGTGCGTCAGCCCGGTCATCGTTATCACCGGATAGAAGAGGATAGAGAAATCAGGCCGCGTGCTTGTGCCGGAAGTGGCGAAATGCGTTGAAGCAGTCGAGGCAAGATGTCCGCCAGCCGAGAAGCCGCAAATACCTATTTTCGAGGTATTTACGTTATAATCGGCAGCATGTTCGCGCACGTGGCGTATAGCCTGTTGCGCGTCGTCGAGCGGCACTTCCCTGTGCCTGTTCGGCATTCGATACTTGAGTATAAACGCCGCAATGCCCTCTTTGTTCAGCCACTTGGCCACCATAAGCCCTTCGTGATTGTAAGCCAGACCCGAATATCCGCCGCCGGGACAAACGACGACAGCCATCCCTGTGGCTGTCGCCTTGTCCGGCAGATAAATTTCGAGAGTCGGGACCGACACTTTCGAGAACGATGAGCGGTCGGCTTGAGATACCTCCGGCTCGGTCAGTCCGTTACCCGTTGGAGGCTCGCCCTCCCAGAGCTTGATAATTTTCTGTGCGTCAACCGGATACAGCGAAACAAAAGCGCCGACAACGACCGACAGCAATAGTTTTTTTACCATAACTTACTGATTGACACGTTGTGGAACTATCTTGAATTGATAAATACAGCGGCTTAAATACTTTTCTCCGGGACGCAATACCGTACTCGGAAAAGCGGGTTGATTGGGGCTGTCGGGATAATGCTGCGTTTCGAGGCAGAGAGCGCCGCGATGCAGATAAGTAACGCCGTGTTTGCCCTTGTCGGCTTCGGCCATAAAGTTGCCGCTGTAGAACTGTATTCCCGGCTCGTTTGTATAAACGTCCATCACTATTCCGCTCTCGTCGTGATACACTTTGGCTGCGCGTTGCTTGATGTCGCCCTTCGAGTTAAGCACCCAGTTGTGGTCATAGCCCTTGCCAAGCGTCAGTTGATCGAACTCCTCGAAGATGCCGGAGCGAATAAGCATAGGCACCCGCAAGTCCATAGGCGTGCTGTCAACCGGAACCAGGGCCTGCGGAATAAGCGTAGCGTCAACCGCAGCAAACTTGTCCGCATTGATATGAATGTAGTGGTCAAGCACTTGCGTACCGGGATTTCCCGATAGATTGAAATAGGAATGGTTGGTCAGGTTGACGACGGTCGGCTTGTCGGTTGTCGCTTCATACTGAATGTCGATGGCATTGTCATCGGTCAGTTTGTACGTTACCGTAATGTCAAGATTTCCGGGAAAGCCTGCTTCGCCGTCCTTCGACTTGTAGGTGAGTTTAAGCGTCTGTGCATCAATCTGTTCGGCGTCCCACACGCGGGTGTGATAGCCTTCGGGACCTCCATGCAAACAGTGTCCGTTGTTATTCACAGGCAAAGTGTATTCCTTGCCGTCGAGCGTAAACTTGGCGTCCTTGATACGGTTGCCGTAGCGACCTATAAGCGCTCCGTAGTTGCCGTCGCTCTCCAGATATTCGGCGATAGAGCCGTAGCCCAGAACGACGTCGCGCAGTTGCCTGTTACGGTCGTGCACGAGCAGCGACACGAGGCGACCGCCATAGTTGGTGATACAGGCCTCAAAGCCGCTCTTGTTCATAAGCACGAACAACTTGGTTTTCTTGCCTTGAACTTTGGCAACAAAATCCTTGGTATTCAGACCCGATAGCGTCTGAATATTCTTCTCTTCCTTCTTGCAAGACAGCAGCGCCGCCGCCATCAATGCCATAAATAGTACTTTCTTCATATAATTTGTAATGAGTTTTAATTCCGCAAAGGTAATCATTAATTACGAATTACGCATCACGCATCACATTTTTTTTCAAAATCAAGGAAGAAATTTGAATTTTGCGGCGTCGCCGGAGAGCTGGATATTTAGTTTTGCGTCCTTGTTCTTGGGTATCCAGTTTACCTCCCTTGCTTCGTGCCCCATTGATATGCTGTGATTGGACGAGCCTGTAAATATCTCGATACCGACTTGACAGTTATCTCCAATATTCCATGATCCTTGTGTCATATCAAAGTCGATTGTTGCCTCTCTTATCCGGCTGTTAGTGATTTTTAAATCTCTAAAGTACGTGGGGAGATAAACGTCGAAAGAGCATGAATCAATACGTATTTCGCTGTACTGCGCAAATACCTTGCAGCTGTCGGTTTCGACGCCTTTAATATCGACCGGGAAGTCATAGAGGCTGTTGATGACGTCGATATGCGACGTGTGCAGGCGAAGACAGGTGTTGAAAAAGAAGATATGCTTGTCTTTTCCCGATTCCAGCTTCGCCATTTCCAAACTTTTCTGCTCCATGTCCGACGTTTTTATCGTGATAGTGAGGGTGTCGTTCGTTGACTTGACATCAATGAACGGGCGGAGTTCGTCGGGTATAAAAAGTTTGTTTTCATCAGCCGCCGAACTCGGTTTTTGAATGAAAAGCCCTGATGTGCTGGAGTCAATCATCCGGTGCGCCACATATATGTGCTTGTCGGTCTCTTGAGGATGGCTGAAGTTTTCTTCCTTTTCTTTAAGTACGATGGTGCGGTAAGGATTGACGTCTATTGCCGAAATCTTATCTTGAGGAAAATGATGAAGGATAATGCTCGATGATTTACGTTCGTAATTCACGCGGTCGGTAAAAGAGAAGCCGACGATAAAAACGATAGAAGAAATAAATATCGCCAGCAGAAAGCCAATAATAATTTTTGATGTAAGTTTCATTTGTCTTGATTTTTAGTTGTTAAACTGAATTGATTGTACATTGTGACGATTTTTTCGACAGGTATGCCGAGCATATCTATTTGTCGGAAGAAATCGGGGAGTTCGTTTTGCAGAAAAAATTCTTTCCGCATGGTCAGGATGCGGGCGGAAGCGCCTGCGCTGACAAAGTAGCCAATACCGCGCTTGTTGAAGATGATTTCGGACGCCTGCAAATGCTCGAACGAGCGCATGACGGTGTTGAAATTCACTTCTACTATCGAGGCATATTCACGGACGGAGGGTATGCGTTCCTCTTCCTTGTATCGACCAAACAAAACCTCGTCGCAGATGCGCTCGGCTATTTGCAGGTATATTGCTTTGTTTTCCTTGAAGTTCATGATCTACAGACGTTTAATGATTTCCGATTCTCTAAATCTAAAGTACGCGAGCGTCCAGTTGGCAAGAGTGAAGAAGAACAAAGTCGCCGAAACATACACTAGGGAGTGTTCGATTTTTCTTGCTTCCTCATTAAGGGCTGAGTCGGTGAACGATTCGAGGACCTTTCCGAACTGATTGAAGTCTTCGTAAAACAAATCTATTCCCAAGTAGCAGATAAGCCAATACGCATTGCCAATGATTATAATTACGGCAAAAGTCTTTATAAAGGTGGCTTTTTCCCAAAATGTTGACCCTAAAATCATCAGGGATTGAACCAGGAAATAAATGCTCAAGGAGAAAACAAAAATGCGTATATCCTGGAAAACAGAATAATATCTTTCACTATCATGTCTCGAATATATCATTTTGCTAAAATCCAAAAATGCAATATCCATATCCGGATATTTCACGGAACATATCCCGACACGCAACAAGTCAACAATCCACAAGGCAACAAAGAAAGCAATGATATATCCGACCGTCATTGTAACCCATCTCGTCAGAAATTTTTCCAGACTTGAGGCGGGAATTGTCAGGTATGAAATTCTTTTGACTTTGTCGTTCATAGGATTCATCAGTATGGATGCGAAAATAATCCCGAAAATAGGGAACATTATTGATATTGCCGACACTAAATCCTTGGTCATCGCTTGCACTAAACCTATGGTATTACCGTCAATCGTCCAACTTACGACATTCTCATACTCAATGATTGATATTATGATTAGGACGACAGCAAGGCATCCCGCCATAGTAAGAAACATCAGCGCGTAACGTTTCCAGTTTTCGATGAAATCTTTTCGGACTATAAGCCCGAAACGTCTTATATTAAATGTATTGTTCATAATGATGTGTTTTTAGGATTAAACATTGCCTTGATGCTGCCGGTATTACTCAGCGTAGCATTGAAGAGGGTTTCGAGGTTGAGAACAGTCTCGTCCTCGTTGTCGTTCGCCGTAATGACACTGAAGCCATTGAGCGAGGGGACGGCATAGAGAGCCTTGTCGGGGTCATAGTTATCGACCCCTTCGGCGAAATAGAGCCGGCTACAGATATCCGCCGTCGAAGCGTCGAGCAGAATATCGCTGTTGTCCAGGATGATAACATGCTCGATCAACTTCTCGATATCCCGCACCTGATGCGTCGAGATGATGATTGTGCGTTCGTCGGTCATGTTCGAGGCGATAAACTTCTTAAACTGGCTTTTGCCGGGAATGTCAAGTCCGTTGGTAGGCTCGTCCATAATCAGCAGGGAAGTGTTGGTCGAGAGCGCAAAGCTCATAAACACTTTTTTCTTTTGCCCCATCGAGAGGTCGCCCAGATTGATGTTTCGGTCGGCGTCGAGGTCGAAGTGACTGAGGTTTTGTTTCAACTGTTCCGCGCTAAATCGGGGATAGAAGGGACTGTTGACGCTCAGGTACTTTCGGAGTGAGATGGAGGGCAGCATAAACTCTTCGGGCACGATAAAGACGTCGTTCAAAGTCGCCGGTTTGCGCTTCGACACATCGATGCCGTTATAGAAAAGTTTGCCCTTGCGAGCTTTCAGTAAGCCCGTGATCAGATACAACAGCGTGGACTTGCCGGCGCCGTTCTTGCCAAGGAGTCCGTAAACTTTGCCCTCGGCGACTGTCAAGTTGAAGTCCGTAAAGACGGTCTGTCGCTTGTACTTGAATGAAATTTTTTCTACTTTAATCATATTGTTTTAGTATAATAGTGTAATAATACACCGCAAAGGTACGGATGATTTTTTTATCCACCAAATTTTTTCGCAAAAAAATGCATTTTTGGCGATTTTTGGCGCAAAAATGCTGTGGCGGAGGCGTAAGGAAAATGTGCCATAAGTATGATGTAGAAAGGGGTTTAATGTATTTTTCGATGGCGTGCGCAGAGGTTGACGAAAGTTTTGCGGGAAGAAGGCGGGAAGAAGGTGTTGAAGAAGGTGTTGAGGAAGGTGTTGAAGAAGGTGTTGAGGGAAGTTTTGAGGAAGGTTTTGAGGAAGGTGTTGAGGAAAGTTTTGAGGGAAGAAGGCGGGCAGGCAAGGCAGTCGAGGCAGGTTTTTTTCAAGCCAGAGAGTCGTCACGGGCATAGTTATAGGATGTTGCCGGAGATACCGGAAAGGGTGCAAGCCAAAGATTAGCGATTAGAGTTTAGAACGTGCAGAAGAAATTAGATGCAGGCCAAGGGGCTTTACGTTCCGCAGGAGCTTATGGCGAAGTCAGTGCAGAAGAAATTAGATGCAGGCGCGACTATTCAGTACCCGCCACAAGCAGTGAGCGCAGCCTGTTGGATGCTTCCTGTGCAGAAGGGATAGTCGCCACTCGCATCTTGGGCAAGTCATTATTGCTGATAATGTACATTGTTGCAGCGATGATATGGATAGATTGCTTCGTGCCTACCAATGACGGGGGATGCTGCGACGTTATTGCGAGGTACGAAGCAATCTTCATTCATAATTCTATATGATGTGCATCGGATGTAGGGGCGTATTGCATACGCCCTTGATAATACACCAATACCTTATT
>JAITPL010000219.1 GCA_031289445.1 Tannerella sp. | reverse complement strand
CGCAGACAAAAACGCTAACCAAAAGCCTTGCTTCGAGGCGTGCTATGACCAGATTATCCGCAAGTTCAAGTCGTCGATCCGACCGTCGAGCCTCGGATTATCACCGTCAAAGCATTTGGGGAGAAATGTAAATATCTGCAAACCTTACCTTTACATCATTCGCAGCAGGAGATTGAAACAACCAAGGATTACAGCGTTTTTCAGTATTACATCGCGCCGACAACCGATTTCAGGCAGGAGCTGCTTTCGCATGGCGAGGAGATAGAAGTCCTTTCGCCGGAGAGTTTTCGGGAAGAAATCGGGGCTATTGCGCGGAGGATGAATGAGTTGTATTAGTCTTTCCTTACGAATATCAAGCAAGCGGCGACGGCGCAAAGCCAACAAGTGAGTAATACGGACATAATAAGCAATATTTATGAGCTGACGAGGAGTATGAGGCTGTTCCGGGACGAACAGATTTTTGCGCATCAGAGAAGGCCTGTTCAAATGTCGTTTGCAAGCTTTGCAATTTGAACAAAATCACGATTCAAACAAATTTTCCATCGTTACTTCCGACTGCACATCGTTCCAATATTCGTTGTGAAATAGTCCATAAGTTGTAATCATTGTCAGACGAATGGCTTTTCTCAAATTTAGCTCATCTTGAAACGTCGCCAGCTTGTATCGCAACACCTCATCATATTTTTTGTCGATAACAAACTTACTGTTAGCAAATTTCATTTCGCAAAGATTGACTACTTTGTCGTTTCGCTCTATTACCAAATCAACTTGAGCGCCCCGCTCCAATTCTTTACTTCGCCACGACGAAACATTGGTCAATACGCCCGCAATACCCAATTTGCGCTTGATTTGCGGAATATGCGCCATACAAACCTGCTCGAACGAATAATCCGACCAAGCGCGATGGCGAGCGTTTTCGATGAAATTAGTCCAATAATGCTTATCGTCGAACTTGTTGTTTTGCATGAAATTAAAATAAAACAGTGTGAAGAAATCGGTCAATTGATACAGACTGTCGCGTGTTTTTTTCTTGAATCCCTTGTATTTTCTGATGAAGCCACAGAGGTCTAGCTCGTTCAGAGTCTTTGTAAGTCCGCCGCCATTCGTTAATTTCGTATGTTCAATAATTTCGTCGCGGGTCAAGCCCTGCATTTTCCGGCTTAAAGCCTCCACGATTTTGACGTGGTTTTCGCAGCGCTTAAACAGTGATGCGTACAGATTTTCAAACTCTTCGATAAGTTCTCCTTCTTCTCTGAAACACAAATTGTCAATATTTTGCGCCATGCTGTATTCCTTCCGCATCAACGACAAATAATAAGGTACGCCGCCAAAAATCATGTAATTTTCAACTATCTGATGGCGACTTATAGCTATATTTTTAATCTTGAAATAATCCGCACATTCCGCAAGGGTGAATGGACGCAAATAAATCTGCCGTGTAACCCGATTGTGCAACCCGCCATGGTTGTTTATCAGATTGTTCATCATCCATGAAGTGGCCGAGCCGCAAACAATCAGTAAAATATCATGCTGCGCCGAAACATAAGAGTTCCAGAAAAATTCCAGACCCTGCAAGAAGCCCGAATTTTGAGTGTCCATCCAAGGCATCTCGTCGATAAATACTACTTTCTTGGCTTTTTGCTTCTTGTGCGACAGCAGATGTATCAACTGATCAAACGCTTCAAGCCACGTATTAACCGGCGGATAAGGCATATTGCCATATTTATGGAGCGAGCGATTGAAATTTTTCAACTGCTCCTTCCTCTCCGTGTTTGCCATTCCGGTATGGTAAAAAGAAAATCTCTGGTGAAAATATTCGCACACAAGGAAAGTTTTTCCAACCCGACGGCGTCCGTAAATGACTGTAAATTCCGACCGGTCGGATTTTATAACCCTTTCTAATTCACACTGTTCATTTTTTCTACCTATAAGTCTCATATCAATTAATTTTAGTTCAAACTCGCTGCAAAGGTATAAAAAAATCGACTTACAGCAAAGTTTTTCGTATTTGATTTCGCTATAAACCTGTTTTTTTTCGACTTATCGCGCATTTGAACAGATTACAAAACAATGAAAGAACTAACCCGAACGGAGATTTTATTTGATTTTATGCGAGTACCCGATGCGTAGATTCAAGCCTATTACAAAATCGACATGACCTCGATCTCCATTCTTGGGGAAGACGTACTCGTAGCCGGCGCCAATACCCAGCTCGTAATTGAAATGGCGTCCTATATGCCGTCGGATACCCCATGAAGGCAGGATAATCAAGTCGCCGTACACCTCGTAGTTGTGGGCAACAATTCCGAAACTCGGATGTACGCTTGTTTTCAAGGAAAGGTAATTAGCGGAGTTGTGAACTGTGTTTTTGCCTTTAGCCTGACGCTTCAAAATGTTGTAATACAGTCTCGGCTCGAGTGTCAATACAGGAATCAAGGCATAACCGCTGCGTTCGCCAAACCAGAGAGTGTTCGAATACCAATATCCTGCATCGACACCCGCTTCTGTTCTGAAGGCAAGTTTGTTTGTGAGCCGCGTTTCGGTGTGTGCCCAAAGGCCGAGCAAGTTCGTCTGCACGCCCCAGAAGGACTTTTCTACTCCGTCGTCCTGAGCCTTAACGCCAAATCCGGCGAATAAAGCGATTGTAATAATAAAAATCTTTTTCATGTCGTCGTGTTTTATTGATTTAAAGGTGCAAAGGTGCATAAAAATATTGAGACTTACAAGCGCGAGGAATGAAAAAGTTTTTCACAGAGGAAAGATGTTTATAAATTAATGATTAGCTTTGCAGCTCGAAATAAGATATAAACCGCCTCGCAAGGGGCATAAATACTAAGATATGACAATATGTGTTTACTGTTCTTCGAGTGATAATATCGCCGATGTTTATAAGGAGGCCGCAGGCGAGTTGGGAACGTTGCTTGGCGGTCGGAAGACGCACGTAGTCAACGGCGCCGGCAGCATAGGTCTGATGCGCATCCTTTCGGACGCTGTACTTGCGTCAGGCGGCACGGTAACAGGCGTCATACCCGATTTTATGGTCGATAACGGTTGGTGTCATCAAGGATTGACCAATCTTGTCCGTACTGCCGACATGCACGGGCGCAAACAGACTATGGCGTCGATGTCGGACGCTGCTATTGCCCTGCCCGGCGGCTACGGCACGCTCGAAGAATTACTTGAAATAATCACATGGCGACAGTTAGGCCTCTATTCAAATCCTGTAATCATACTCAATGTCAACGGTTTTTTCGATCCGCTGATAGATATGTTTCGTCGCATCGAAGCCGAGCATTTCCTCCGCCACCCGCATTACGACCTTTGGCGCCTTGCCAAAACGCCGCAGGAAGCGATGGAAAAGCTATCAATGACGCCGCAGCAATAGGTCATTGGTAGGGGCGTATTGAATACGCCCAAGCAAATGTTTGGGCGTATGCAATACGCCCCTACACCCGATTCATATCAATAGGATTATTATCTCCGCCATTGGCAATCGCGAAGCAATCTTCTACCTTCTACTTTCTACCTTTATTATCTCCGCCATTGGCACCCCCCAATTTCTAATTTCTATCTTCTAATTTCTAATTTTTCATTACCTTTGCATCCAAATTAAAAGATAAAAAATTATGATAATTACAAAAAACAAGTTTGTTGCGGTCGAATACGACCTGCATGTGGGCGATGAGGGCGAAGACCGTATCCTGATGGAGAGCGCTACTCGCGAACGCCCGCTACAATTCATCTACGGTTCAGGCTCAATGATTGAGGCCTTTGAAGAACAGATAGCCAAGCTCGAACAGGGCGCCAAGTTCGAGTTCTCGCTCAAGCCCGAAAATGCTTACGGCGAGTACGTGGAAGACCATGTAGTAGAGCTGCCCAGGAAGATATTCGAGGTTGAGGGCAAGTTTGACGCCGAGTATGTCAAGGAGGGCGCGACCTTGCCTATGAGGAGTGCCGAAGGCGGCATGTTCAACGGCTCCGTTTTGGAAGTCAGGGATGATGTAGTGGTGATGGACTTCAACCATCCTTTAGCCGGCGAGACCTTGCATTTCAAGGGCGAAGTGCTTGACGTCCACAATCCTACCGAGGAGGAGATAGACGCTATCAACAAGTCGCTTGGCGGCGGATGCGGCTGTGGTTGCGGCTGCGAGGAGGACTGCGAGAGCGAAGACTGCGAATGTGGCTGCGACGGCAAACAATAATCACGAATTGCGGTTGCTCTCTGCGATAGCCGGACGACGACCCTGTACAGAATTTTTACTCAATTGAACACTTTCGGTAACATATTCAGACTGACCTCATTTGGCGAATCGCATGGCGCGGCTATAGGAGGCGTAATCGACGGATGTCCGTCGGGTCTATTCATCGACGAGGATTTCATCCAAAGCGAGATGAATCGTCGCCGTCCCGGACAGTCGCACCTCGCCACACCGCGCAAGGAAACGGATAAAGTGGAGTTTTTATCGGGCGTCTATGAGGGAAAGACAACAGGTACGCCTCTCGGTTTCGTGGTGCGCAACGAGAATCAACATTCCAACGATTACGACAACCTGCGGGAAGTATATCGCCCATCACATGCCGATTATACTTACCAAATGCGATACGGCATACGCGACCCGCGAGGCGGCGGACGCAGTTCGGCACGCGAGACCCTTACCCGCTGTGTTGCAGGCGCTATAGCCAAGCTGGTCTTGCGGCAGAAAGGTATCGTCATCACCGCCTACACGTCGCAGGCAGGAAACATACGGCTCGAAGGCTCATATAAGGATTACGACCTCAGTCTGACGGAAACGAACGCTGTCCGCTGTCCCGACCCGACTAAAGCGGCCGAGATGGAAGCGTTGATAATGCGCGTCAAGGGCGAAGGCGATACTGTCGGCGGCGCTATCACCTGCGTCATTCAAGGTGTACCGTCGGGTATAGGCGAGCCGGTTTTCGGCAAACTTCATGCTGCTCTCGGCTCCGCAATGCTCAGTATCAATGCGGCAAAGGGCTTCGATTATGGCGACGGCTTCGACGCGCCCTTATATAAAGGCTCCGAGCATAACGACGAGTTCTTTAACGATGGAGGCCGCATCAGTACGCGCACGAACTACTCCGGCGGCATACAGGGCGGCATCACCAACGGACAGGACATCTATTTCCGGGTAGCGTTCAAGGCGGTAGCCACCCTGCTGCGCGAACAAAACACGGTCGATAGCTCCGGCAACGAAACCGTACTCAAAGCCTGCGGACGCCATGACGCCTGCGTTCTTCCCCGCGCCGTTCCTGTCGTCGAAGCTATGGCCGCCATCACTATACTCGACTTTATGTTAATGAAGAGCTAAATAAATGATGGGACGATACATATACGCAACAGTTATTTTGTTTGCGATCTTGATGCAAATGCAAGCTCGTAACACGTTTTGCGTCGTTATCGATCCCGGCCATGGAGGCAAAGACCCCGGCTGCGTAGGCTCAAGGTCGAAAGAAAAAGATATTAACCTGTCCGTGTCGCTCAAGATAGGAAAGATGATAGAGAAAAATCATCCCGACGTGAGGGTGGTCTATACCCGGAATACGGATGTGTTTATCCCTTTGGATGAACGTGCGCAGATAGCTAACAAGCAAAAGGCCGACCTCTTTATTTCCATTCACACTAACGCAGCCAAGCGCGTAAGCGCATCCGGCACAGAGACATACACTCTGGGATTGGCCAATTCGGACGAGAACTTGGGCGTCGCCATGCGCGAAAACTCCGTTATTTTGATGGAAGACGACTATCTGCAGAAGTACGAGGGCTTTGATCCCAATTCGACGGAATCATACATTATTTTCGAGTATATGCAAAGCAAGTATCTGGAACAGAGTGTGTTTCTTGCTTCCGAGATACAGCAGCATTTCGTTTCGACGAATCGAGCTAACAGAGGGGTGCGTCAAGCAGGCTTTCTTGTGTTGCGCAAGACGAGTATGCCTGCCGTATTAGTCGAACTCGGCTTTATTTCCAACCGTGACGAAGAGCGTTACATGGTGTCGGATAATGGACAGAACGCTCTCGCTAAGTCGATATTCGTTGCCTTTTCCAATTTCAAAAGCAATTATGACCGCAAACTCGGCGCTTCGGCCGAATCGGCCGGATCTACCGGATTGCCAAACTTACCGGAATCTACGGAATTGCCCGCAGCGACAACGACGGCAACAACAACGACGGCAACCGCAACGCCGACAGCTACAACTGCATCTCCGGCAACTCAATCGAAAAAGACAGAGGCGGCTTCGGCAGTCGAATCTCCCATAGTTTATAAGGTACAAATACTTGTCTCCGACAAGATATTATCGCCTAAGGACAAGTGTTTTAAGGGTTATGGCGAGATCTCGTATTACGAAGATAACGGAGCGTATAAATACACTTACGGCGAGACTACCGACCACCGAAAGATAACGACGATGCACCGCAAGGCGCTGAAAGATTTCAAAGACGCTTTCATCATCCGCATGAAAGACGGTAAACGTATAACTAACTAATAATCAAAAGATGAAGAAGAAATTTACGAACGAAGCAAAGATAGGCTTGGTAACGGTATTGAGTTTGACGCTGTTGTATATAGGCGTAAATTACATGAAGGGCATCAACCTCTTCAAACCGGCTAACTACTACTATGTTACATGCACGAATGCACGCGACATAAGCGTTTCGAGTCCTGTTTATGTTAACGGATTCAAGGTAGGACTGGTGCGTAGCATTGAGTACGACTACTCGACGATAGGCAAGATAATGATCGAAATCAGGCTCGACAAGGGCATGAAGGTCAATAAGGGCAGTTACATTTTTATAGAATCGACTTTCCTTAGCGGCGCCGAGCTGCATATAGTGCTCAACGGATACGTTACCGAGTATCTCAAGCCCGGCGATACTATCGAAGGGCGCATCAAAGGCAGCATGATGCTGTCGGTCGAGGAGAATGTACTGCCGCAGGTAACGTCCATGCTGCCCAAGATCGACTCGATACTGATAGGCCTGCAGACCTTACTGAACAATCCGGCGCTTCAGCAGTCGCTCGATAACATACAGAGCACGACCAAGCAACTCGAAGCCTCGTCTTTACAGCTCAACACTCTGCTGCGCAAGGATATACCGGAGATCACGGGCAACCTCAAGACGGCGACCTCCAACCTTTCGGACTTCAGCGTCTCCCTGCGCCAGCTTGATTTGCAGCCGAGCATCAGCGGTCTGAACTCGGCGCTCGACAACATCAACACGATGACCCTGCGTCTCAATTCGCGCGACAACTCCTTGGGTTTGCTGCTTAACGACTCGACGCTCTACAACACGCTTAACGGCACCTTCCAGGAGGCCTCCGGATTACTTATCGACATTCGCCAAAACCCGAAACGATATGTTAAATTTTCGCTCTTCTAATTGTTATAAGAAAATTTTTCAATCATGCAAGGGGGAAAATGGATTTAGATTCAGTCTAAATAAGAAAAAAAATTTATGACGCGAAGGCGAAATCGTAACCCCCTGATTAGGGGAATTTTTTAGGGTCGATGGGGGAAATTTTCGACGCATTTTCGTAAAGAAAGGCTTAGTTCTTCAAACCTCTTATTTCAAGCCCCAAGCGGCAGGTAGAAGGAGCTTAAGTTATATGATTATCAATAGTTTAATTGCAACGTCTTGAGTTCAAAACAGATATTGAATTCTCGAAATTTCCAAAGAAAATCGGAGTTTTTTTATCCGAAATTTATTGCGAACTTTGCAGCCTGAAAGTTACAAAAAACAGAGCAAAAACGTCAGAAAAATATTTGAAAACTTTATGCAGACAGATACAAAAAAGATGTGGGACGACTGCTTGACAGTCATCCGCGATATAGTTCCTCCGGCCGCATTTGAGCTTTGGTTCGAACCTATAATCCCCCTCTCGTACGAAAACCGGCGGTTGACCATTCAGGTACCGAGCCAGTTCTTCTACGAGTACTTGGAGGAGAAGTACGTCAATGTCATCAAGATGACCTTGAATCGCGTTGTAGGCGAGAATACCATCCTTAAATACAGGGTTATGATGAGCGGTCAGAGCCACAAGCCGAACGATAGCGCGGTAACATACACGGGTGAAGAATCGAAGACCCTGCCGAATCATACACCCAACAAGATTGACCCGTCGAAGGCTCCGGGTCCCTTCGCTGTTGCGGCGCAAGATATTGACTCTCAACTAAATCCGCGATATAATTTCTCCAACTTTTATGAAGGCGAGAGCAACAGGCTCGTGCGTGCGGTATCCGAAAAGATTGCGATAGAGCCGGGAAAAACGGCCTTCAATCCCCTGTTCATCTACGGCCCTTCGGGAGTCGGCAAAACCCATGTCTGTCATGCTATCGGACTGAAAGTCAAAGAATTATATCCCAACAAGCGGGTATTGTATGTTTCATCCAACCTCTTCAGGCTGCAATACACCGACGCTGTCCGCAAGAACCTGCAAAACGATTTTCTGTCCTTCTATCAAAGCATGGACGTGCTGATACTTGACGACATACATGAACTGATAGGAATGATCAAGACGCAGGAGATATACTTTCACATATTCAACAACCTGCATCAATTAGGCAAGCAGTTGATACTCACATGCGACCGTGCGCCGGTTGACCTTCAAGGCCTGGAAGAGCGCCTTATTTCCCGCCTCAAGTGGGGCATGACTGCACGCATTGACCGTCCCGAACTGGAGTTGAAGAAGAAAATCCTGCGCAACAAGATAGATATCGAGGGGCTGGAAATACCTGATGACGTCTTCAATTTCATATCCGAGAGCGCTATTGATAATGTACGCGACCTGGAGGGGATACTCGTTTCGCTGATGGCTAACTCCGTGATTGCGAACAAAGAGATAGATGTGGATCTTGCAAAGCGTGTGATGAGCCAGAGCATTCGTTTGGAACGTAAACCAATGACTATAAAGTATATACAGGAGACGGTTTGTAACTTTTTTCACCTTGACGAAGCGCTTCTTCAAACCCTCTCGCGTAAGCGTGAGATAGTTCAGGCCCGTCAGCTGACGATGTACTTTGCGAAGATATATACCGACGCCTCGTTCTCGCATATAGGCAAGGTTGTAGGCAACAAGGATCATGCGACAGTCCACTATTCATGGAACTTGGTAAGGCAACAGATAGAAATCGACAAGGCGTACCGCGCGACAGTCCATGCCATTGATGCGTGTCTGAAAAATTACACGAGCGCAAAATCAACGTATAGCTAAGCGCGGAATCCCTGCAACCAAGCACTTTTACCATACATTTTACAAGCAAAAATTTCGCCTTATAATTTGTGGTTTTTGCCGAAAAAACAGCAAAAAATAAAAAAAAACGCACTTTTTTTTGGTGATTAAAAAAATAATACTTATATTTGCGGAGTTTTTGTTAGGAATTTAAATTTTTATATTATGGTAAGAAATGTTTTTTTATTTATCGTTACCATGTTGGTAATGAATTGTTTAACGTCATGTCATGATTCTGTTGTCCCGGTAGACGCGGAAGATGACATTTATGGAGAAGGCCTCTCATTCATAGTTAATGAAACCGCCCTCACGTACTCCTCTCTCGGTAGCGACAAGCGCGTTGTCTGGCAGGAAAATGATATGATAGGTATCTACTGTCACGATGTCGAGCCTGACGCTCTCAATGAAAGAGCAGTCATTCATTCGTCTTTTGTCGGACAGAGTAATGGCTTCTTCAGGTCGCGGTTAGTAGCAGCTACAGGCAGTATTAATTTCTGCGCCTACTATCCGCATAGCGAACAACCCGGAAATCCCGCCTTGATAAAGCATACTATCTCGCCTGTTCAGAATCAGAGCGGCGTCGGCAATAGTGCTCAGCTTGGCGAGAATATATTTATGTTCACTCCTTTCCATCAGGGGACAATTGAGTACGCTGCAGCGGTAGAAGGCGGCGGGGGGTTGGCGCTCGACTTTGTGCATACAACTGCTATCCTCGAACTTAGCTTCAAATGTAGTGATGCAAGTGCTTTTGGGCGCCCTATCAAGAAGGTATCCATAAGCACCAAGCCCTTGGATAGCCCCCCCGGTACTCTCGCCCCCCCTATCAGCGGTGAATTTTCGTTCGATATTACCAAGCCTTACAGTACTACCGGTCAGGTCAATATCCCGGATTTCTTACAGCCAAGCGATTCGGTAGCTCTGTATCTCGAAAACTTCGTTATGCCTGGCAACACGACCGACCTTGCGAAGGCTTATCTCGTCATCAATCCTACATTCTTCGACAATTTTACGATAACATATACTGTCGAGAATACGGAATACACTATAGAGAAGACTATAGGTAAGGCTTTGGAGGCGCATAAGATATACAATATCAACATTCCGGTTGAGTATGGAGTAATTTCCGCATCACCCGCGTCTATCAACCTCTGGCCTGCACATACACAAGGTGAAATATATGTGGAAAGTTCAACCCCATGGGTGATTGAAGGAACATGTCCCGTTGCCACTTTCTCGAGGACATCAGGCCCCGCAGGGCTGACAACGGTAGTTGTAACCCGCAAAAGCTCGGAAACCGACTTTAGTGTCTTTGGTGATTCGGAGGTAAAATTCAAGACTACGGTAGGTAGCGTCAAGACAGCCACTGTTCAAATTCATAACCTGCAGCTTTCCGCTCCTGAAACGCTCTACCTGCCCAACCCTGTCGGCGCAGATACGACAGTTTATGCTCAGGATATTGTAACATACGGAGGAAGCAGAGAATTTGTGGTCGAGAGTTATACCCCTGCTTCCAGTTGGATACTACTGATGGAGTGGGATAATGCAACCCTCAAGTTAAAGGCAAAGATTCAGCGTAATAGTAGTATCGGCGACCGTCCCGGTACTGTTACCGTGCATCATAAAGATGAGCCTAGCTACAAGGTAACCATACCTCTCTTGCAGAACGAGTTTATCTCCGTTCCCGCATTCAAGTTTTTCGTTATTGACATCCTGTGGTGTAAACGACCCGGCCTTGATCTTGACATAGCATTTATGTTTGATGGCAACACTCCCGTACCGCCTTTTGAACATAATCCGGTAGGATATGGAGAATTAGCTAGTGATCCAAATCTTACATACCGTCCGACGAACTGGAATTCTCTTTTTTCAACAAAAATCGTAACGTATAATTCGCTTCATTACGGAGGTGTAATAGACTTGCTTAACTGGGGAGGAGATGCAACATCAGGAGAAGGTGAAAGTGTTTACTTCGATGCCGAAGCATTCGATGGCGCAACGGATGTGTCTCGTTATCTTAATCTTGGGCTTTATTTAACATGGTGGAGTCATGGCGCGGCGGTTGAACCATGGACTGTTCGTGCTACCCTTAAATGCTATCAAGGAGGAACAATGGAGCGATTTAATTCAATGGGTACACCCGGAAATACCGACGTTAATGGAGTTAATTTCCGAAATGTTGGTGGTACGCTTGTACATCAAAATTCTTTCTTTATTGATCTTAGTCATACTATGGCTCACTCGCCTTCAACTTTTACTACCTCATTTACATACGCAGCGAAGATTAAATATGACCGATTGACGCACTATGGTTCTATGAACGAGACAGTCCCGCAGACTCCGAAGTGGAGTGAAGACAGGCCGCTTTGCAGCAATGGCTCGGATGTGTATTCATCGTCATTAACTCCTGATGAGTTAAAGCGTATATCTACAGCAGCAGAGGCGGCAAAGAAAAAAATTTTCAAGTAAAATCAATTTTCAAAAATGATTCAAGCAGAGACGGGGCGCGCCCCGTCTCTTTTTTTGATGTATAATGTGAGAATTTATATTTTTTTTCGTACCTTTGCGGCCAGTTAGTGAACATTTTAAACATCAATTAATTATATACTTATGAGAACTAATAGAAGAGATTTC
>JAITPL010000204.1 GCA_031289445.1 Tannerella sp. | reverse complement strand
ACTATATCATCTTCATAGCGCAGGTTTATACCAAGAGGCTCGAATCCCTGCAACAAATACAGGACGCGATTCAATTGACAATTGACAATTGAGATAGTGAATAGTTATTAGTGAATAGTGAATAGTGAATAGTGAATAGTGAATAGTTGTTCGCTGCCTCTTAATTCTTGATTTTCAACTTTTGGCTTTCAACTTTTGACCTTTGGCTTTTAACTTTTGACGTTCAATTTTTAACTTTCAACTTTTGACTTTTTGATTTTTGACTCTCAACTTTTGACTCTCAACTTTTGACATTCAAGATTTAACTTTTGGCTTTTGATTTTCAACTTTTGACTTTTGACTTTTTTTTAATTTTTAATTCTATATTTTTGTTTTTTAATTCTATCAACTTTCTAATTTTCTAACTTCTAACTTCTAACTTTATTCTTATGAGACAGTTATTTTTTATCAGTGCGGTGATTATCACCATGTTAGCGGCCTCAATAACTGAGGCGTCAAGCAGTCCGTTCCTCGACATCTTTAATTTGTCGGAACATAAACGCGAGATTCGGAAAGAGTTTGACGTAGGCTCGGCTCCTTCGCTGAAAATCTCGAACCAGTTTGGCAACATTACTATTCGTGAAGGCGTCGAGGGTAAGATTACCTTTCAGATAACCATCACGGGCAAAGGCAACAGTAGTGAAGTAGCCAAAGAAAACGCAGAATCCGTCGATATAGACTTCTCGCAGAATGGCGATGCGGTCTCATCCAAGACCTCTCTCCGTAAAAACATGAAGTGCAACAATTGCAGTCGTAGCATAGATGTGATTGTTACCGTTCCTAAAAAGACTAAACATACTTTGAAGAACGAGTACGGAGACATCAATATTGACCGCAGCAGCGAGCCATTCGAGGCTGAGGTCAAGTTCGGCAAATTCTTTGCTAATGAGCTGGTTACCGCCAAGCTCGATATAGAGTACGGCGGGGCTACGGTCAACAAATGCGAGACCCTGATCCTCAAAAGCAGTTTCTCGAAATACAACTTAGGCGAGATAGGCTTATTGGAAGCCAAGGTCGCGTATGACGGCCTGAATATCGAAGCCGTAAAACAAGTCTCGATTTCGTCCGAGTTCACAAACATTACCGTCGAGAATCTTAGCGATTATTTCATCGCCAAAGAATACTCTTACGGCACGCTTAAAATCGAGGAAATAAGCATTGAATTTTCGAAGATTGTCATTGATGCGTCCTTCGCAAAGCTAAGCATCGGCCTCAAGGAGAGGCATGATTTCAAAGCCGTCTTGCACACCGAGTTTGGAAAAATCAAAACAGGCGACGTTGAATTTCTTGATAAAACGATGCTCAAAAAAGACGTCGTAGTCGCTACGGCCGGCAAGAACAGCAACCCGAAAGCCTTGGTTGAAATATCCTCTTCTTTTGGCGATATTGTTTTTGATTGAAGCCATATTCGTAATTATTTTGCTACCTTTGCCCGTAAAAATATGCTACACGGACAAATGACATGAACGATATTGAACTGAAAATAAGGCAACTGCGCAAAGAGTTAGATAAGCACAATCATAACTATTATGTCCTGTCGGCGCCGACGGTTACTGACCGCGAGTTCGACGACATGATGAAAGAATTGCAGGCTCTCGAAGCGCAACACCCTGAATATTTCGACCCTCTCTCGCCTTCGCAAAGAGTTGGAAGCGATATGTCGGGAGAATTTGAACAGATTGAACATCAATATCTTATGCTCTCGCTCGGCAACACCTATTCGGAGGGCGAGATTAAGGATTTCTACGAACGCACGGCACGTGCGCTCGTAGAGCCGTTTGAGATAGTGGCCGAACTTAAATACGACGGCACATCCATCTCGCTCATCTATGAAAATGGAGAGCTAAAACGGGCGATAACGAGAGGCGACGGCACGCGGGGCGACGACGTAACCGCCAATGTCCGTACTATCCGCTCCATTCCATTGAGGTTAAGCGGTGATAACTATCCCTCGCGGTTTGAAATCAGAGGCGAGATATTGCTGCCATATATAGAGTTTGAGCGCATCAACCGGCAGCGCGAGGCAGAAGAAGAGCCACTCTTTGCCAACCCTCGCAATGCGGCTTCAGGCACGCTTAAACAACTTCATCCCTCGATAGTAGCTGAACGCCGCCTTGACGCATATCTATACTATCTGTTAGGTGAAAATCTCCCCTCGGATTCGCATTTCGACAACCTTGCCGCAGCACGTTCATGGGGCTTCAAAATACCCGACGTTATACGTGTCTGCAAAACTGTTCAAGATGTTTTCGATTATATAACATATTGGGATACGGAGCGCAAAAACCTGCCGATAGCAACCGACGGTATAGTACTTAAAATCAACTCTTTGCGACAACAGCGCACACTTGGTTTCACCGCCAAAAGTCCACGCTGGGCCATAGCCTACAAATTTCAGGCCGAGAGAGCCGAGACCCGCCTCAACTCCGTATCCTATCAGGTAGGGCGCACAGGGGTGATAACTCCGGTTGCCAACCTCGAGCCGGTGCAGTTAGCCGGTACCGTGGTCAAACGCGCCTCCCTGCATAATGCCGATATTATCGCCGAACTCGACCTTCATGCAGGGGATAGCGTTTTTGTAGAGAAAGGAGGCGAGATAATACCCAAGATTGTGGGCGTCAACACCGAAGCACGCACGTTTATGACATGCGACAGGATAGGTTTCATCACCCACTGCCCCGAATGTGGCGCCATGCTGAAACGCACGGAAGGCGAGGCGGCGCACTTCTGTCCGAATGAATGGGACTGCCCGCCGCAGATTAAGGGACGGATAGAACATTTCGTTACCCGCCGCGCGATGAACATCAATATCGGCCCCGAAACGGTCGAAGACCTCTATAATGCAGGCTACGTGCGCAATGTAGCCGACCTCTATACGGTTAAATTTGCAGACCTTATGCGTCTCAAGGGCTGGCAGGAAAAAAGCGCCCGCAACTACCTCGAAAGCATTGAAGCATCGAAGCAAACGCCTTTTGAGCGCGTTATACATGCTCTCGGCATACGCTTTGTAGGAGAAACAGGCGCTAAACGTCTTGCCAAGACGCTCGTAACGATAGAAAACATTGAAAACGCCTCATTGGAACAGTTAACTGCTGTCGAAGATATTGGTCAGCGAATAGCTCAAAGCATAGTGAATTTTTTCGCCGACGAGCGTAACCGTCTGTTAGTAAGCCGACTTAAAGAATACGGCGTACAGATGCAGCTCAGCGAAGAGCAGCAGACCCTGCGCACCGACCGGCTGCAAGGACTGACATTCGTCATCAGCGGCACTTTTGCACAACATTCGCGCGACGAATACAAGGCTTTGATAGAGCAGCACGGAGGCAAGAATGTCGGCTCTGTATCAGGCAATACCGACTATATCCTCGCAGGCGAAAATATGGGTCCCGCCAAACTCGAAAAAGCTCAAAAACTTGGGGTCAAGATTATCAACGAAACGGATTTTTTAAACTTAATACATGAACAATGATACTAACTAACTATTTTATAAACAGAGAGTTAAAGAAACTTGCAAGTCAGGCGGCAAGTCGTCGGCACCAATATCGCTCGCTCAGCGACATCACGAAGATACTTTTTATCTGCGACGCAAAAGACTGGAACGAAGCGCGTTCCTGCATCGAGCGCCTCAAGGCCATGAACAAAACAGTCAACACTGCCGTCTATGCTCCTACCGCAAAGGATGTGCCTACATGGGTTTCCAACTATCTGTTGCTGCGAGCCGACCGCGACATCAATATCTGGGGTTTCCCCGACAAGAGCCTGCAACAGCAGTTCAACGGTCTGAACGCCGACGTGATTATTGACTTCACCGGCGAAAAATCCGCTGCCATGTACTATCTCGTCCTGAAGCATCCCTCCACTTTCAAAGCAGGCATCAAATCGGAAGCCTCTGCTTATGACTTCTCGCTTATCCCCACGACCGCGAACTCCAACCTGACATACAACTTCGACCAACTACTGAGTTATTTGCAGTCAATCACTTCTATAAACCCGAGAACGACTAAATAAAAAATTTTTTTTGTCCTAATTTGCAGTTCTCAATTATTTCTTGTAATTTTGTGCCGAAAATTAATATAATGTATCAATAAAACAGGAATTTTTAAAATGATTTGGAACGAAACAATGGAGTGCATGTCGCGCGATGAGATGCACAAACTTCAATCAATCAGGTTGAAACAAGTAGTAGAACGTGTTTACCACAACACGACTTTCTACCGTAAGAAAATGCAGGAATCGGGCGTTACGCCTGACGATATCCGGTCGATAGACGATATCGCCAAACTGCCTTTCACCGTGAAGAACGATCTGAGAGACAACTATCCTTTCGGATTGATGGCCGCTCCCATGTCGGAGATTGTGCGGGTACAGGCCTCTTCAGGTACGACAGGCAAGCCTATAGTCGTGGGTTATACACGCAACGACCTCTCGGTCTGGAGCGAAGGCGTAGCCCGATGCCTGACGGCTTACGGACTGACAAAGAACGACATAGTGCAGGTTTCTTACGGTTACGGACTGTTTACCGGCGGTTTAGGCGCCCATCAAGGCACCGAATACATCGGCGGCACGGTCATTCCAATGAGTAGCGGCAATACGCAGAAGCAGATACAGCTGATGCACGATTTCGGCGCTAACGCACTTGCCTGCACGCCCTCGTATGCCCTCTATCTTGCCGAAGCAATCCATGAATCGGAGTTCCCGATTGAGGAGTTCAAGCTGCGTATCGGCGCTTTCGGTGCAGAGCCTTGGACGGAAAACATGCGCCGCGAACTTGAAGACAAACTGCATATCAAGGCTTATGACATCTATGGACTGACGGAAGTATGCGGCCCGGGCGTCGGCGGCGAGTGCACGTGCCAGAACGGTACACACCTCTGGGAAGACCATTTCTATCCCGAAATAGTTGACCCGCAGACACTTCAACCTGTAGAGCATGGCAAGCAGGGCGAACTCGTCTTCACAACCATCACCAAGGAAGGAATGCCGATGATTCGCTACCGTACGCGCGACCTGACGGCTCTGCACTATGAGCGTTGCACTTGCGGACGCACGGCTGTACGCATGGACCGCATCCTCGGACGCAGCGACGACATGTTGATAATCCGCGGCGTCAACGTCTTTCCGTCGCAGGTCGAATCGGTCATTCTCGAACTGCCCGAATTTGAGCCTTATTACGTGATAACCGTCGATAGAGTTGATAACACCGACACTTTCCAGATTGACGTCGAGGTGCGTCAAGAATACTACACCGACGAGATGACCAAGTTGATGGAGATGAAAAAGAAGGTAAGCCATCGCCTGCAAAGCGTGCTGGGCATATCTCCCGACATCAGGTTGGTAGAGCCTCGAACTATCGAGCGCAGTCAAGGCAAGGCCAAACACGTTATTGATAAACGCAAGTTGGTTTGAGCCTATCCTATCAGTATTAACTTAAAAATCAAGCAATTATGTTGACAAAACAGTTATCGATTTTTTTAGAAAACAAGAAAGGTCGCTTCACGGAGGTAGCTACACTTTTGGGCGAAGCAGGCATAAACATGACAGCGTTTACAGTGTCCGAAAATTCCGATTTCGGCATTCTGCGCCTTATCGTATCCGACACCGAACGCGCCATCAGCGTCCTGCGCGAGCATCTATACGCTGTCTCTCAGGCAGATGTGATATGCCTGCGCTGTCCCAACCGTCCCGGCGCACTGGCCAAAGCGATGGAATACATTGCCGCTGCCGGTCTGTCAATCGAGTATATGTACGCTTTTTCGGAAGGCGACGCGGCTAACGTTATCATCCGGCCGGACGATTTGAAGAAGTGCGCAGAAGTCTTAACAACCAATAAATTAGAACTTTTGGCAGCAAGCGACTTGTACCGATTGTAGTTTTTTAACGTCAAAAATAGCGCTAATCCGAATAATATTTGTATCTTTGCACCCCAAAATATGATTAAAGTGAGAAAGATTGCATTATTACTCTGTGTAGCGTCGTTTGTGATGACTTCCTGCGGGGAGTACAATAAATTACTGAAGAGCCAGGACTCCGATTTGAAGTATTCTTATGCGAAAAAGTACTTCAACGAGAAGAAGTATGTCAAGTCGGCAACACTGCTCGAGGATGTTGTTCATTACTTCCGCGGACGCGCCGAGGCTGAAGAATCGCTCTATCTGTTAGCGCAAAGCTACTATGCGCAGAAGGATTATTTAACGGCTTCGGAGTATTTCAAGACTTATTACAACACCTATCCCAAGGGTGAATTTGCCGAGTTGTCGCGGTATTACGGCGCTTACGGACTGTTTCTCGATTCGCCCGACCCCCGCCTTGACCAGTCGCAGACCCACGAGTCTATGAAGCAGTTCCTCCTCTATCTCGAATATTATCCCCAGAGCGAGCGAGCCAAGGAAGCGCAGCAGATACTCTTCGACCTGCAGGAAAAACTTGCATACAAGGAGTATCTCGCCGCTAAGCTGTACTACAACATCGGTACCTATATGGGCAATAACTACACCGCTTGCGTGCTTACTTCCGAAAACGCCCTCAAGGACTATCCCGACACCAAGTATCGCGAAGAGCTTTCCTACCTGAAGCTATGTTCCAAGTATGAGCTTGCGATAGTGAGCGTGGATGAGCGTTTGCAGGGTCGCTATCGTGAAGTTGTCGATGAATACTACAACTACATGAATGAATTTCCCGAAGGTAAATACGTCAAGCAGGTGAAAAAATATTTCGACCATGCCAAGGGTAAAATAGAAACTATTTATTAATTAAATATAAGACTAACAATGGATTATCGTAAATCAAAAGCGCCTACAAGTACTGTTTCGCGCGATATGAGCAAGATGTGGAAAGATACCGGCAACGTGTATGAAACGGTGGTCATCGTTTCGAAGCGAGCCAACCAGATATCAGCCTCTATGAAGCATGACTTGGACAAGAAACTGTCGGAGTTCGCTTCATTCACCGACAACCTCGAAGAGACATTCGAGAATCGCGAACAGATAGAGATTTCACGCTACTACGAAAAGTTGCCAAAGCCCTCGCTGATAGCAACCAAGGAGTATGAAGACGGCGATATTTACTGGAAAAATCCCGTCAAGAAAGAAGCTGTCGACAACTTATGATTCAGCGTATTCAGACGGTTTACCTGTTGATTGTTGCGGCGTTGTTCGTTGCTCTTGTCTTCCTTCCGATGGCGTCGTTGCAATCGGGCGATGGCGTGTATTCGTTTGACGTTACCGGCCTCAATGTGGAAACGGTCGATGATGCGGGAACAAGCTCTTTCGCACTCGAATATTCGACATGGGCGCTGTTTGCCTTGGCGAGCATCGTGGCGTTGCTTTCGTTCACCGTCATTTTCATGTATAAGAAACGTATGCTACAGATACGATTATGCATATTCAACTCGCTGATAATCATAGGTTTCTGCCTGCTGACGGCTTACTACCTCTGGAAATTCAGCGGCTCCGGCCTCGGCATCACTCCGGATATCTGGACTTCGTTTCCGCTTATTGCCCTTATACTCAATTATTTAGCTATACGCAACATCGGCGCCGACGAAACCCTCGTCCGCTCGTTGGAAAGATTGAGATAAGCCTCAGTCGGCCACCCCTAAGCGAGGTGTATGAAAAAAAAGTAAAAAAATTATTTCATTTCAAAAATATGTTGTATATTTGTGCTTTGAAACAATGCTATTCAACACATTTATTTAGGCAACGTGGTTAAACAAGAGAAGAAAACAATCGACCTATCTACCAGCCTGTCAGAGGTTTGGAGAGTTCTTGGAGAAGAAGAAAGGGATATTTTGCGTACTCACTCGAAGATCCTGAATTTCAAAAAGAACGAGATGATTTATTGCGAGGGAGATGAGCCTCGCGATATGATGTGCCTGCTCAAGGGCAAGGTCAAGATTTACAAGGACGGAGTGGGACGCTGTCAAATCATTCGCATGATAAAGCCGGTCCAGTATTTCGCCTACAGGGCGGGATTTGCTCAAGAGCCTTACCTCACGTGTGCATCGGCTTTCGAGGCATGTACCGTCTGCATTATTCCTTTGGATGTAGTCGAGCAACTGATTTTTTGCAACCCCAATCTGGCGATGTTTTTCATCAAACAGCTATCCATCGACCTCGGTATTGCCGACGAGCGCACCGTCAGCCTCACGCAGAAGCATATTCGCGGACGCCTATCCGAATCGCTGCTCTTCTTGCGCGACAACTACGGCCTCGAAGAAGACGGCGCTACTATCAGCGTTTACCTCTCGCGCGAAGACCTCGCCAGCCTCTCGAACATGACGACCTCCAACGCTATCCGCACGCTGATGATGTTCGTTTCGGAACATATCATCGCCATCGACGGACGCAAGATAAGGATTATTGATGAAGACCGGCTGCGTAAAATCAGCCGCAGAGGATAAAAATCGCCAATCCACTTTAACTTCATGGGTAAAACATTGACCGTCAAGCATCTGGATACTGTTATCTTCACCAGCGATTCTCACTGGCTGCATCCGCTTTTTGAATTAAGCGACTTTCTTGCCGCGCATCCGTTTCAGCCTGCCGAGTTGACGCTTCACGACAAGGTTGCAGGACTTGCCGCCGCCTCTATGATAGTATATCTCGGCATTCGCCGCTGCCATATCGAGCTTATCAGTCAGCGTGCCGTCAAGGTCTTTGAGAAAGCAGGCGTGGCCTACACTTTCGATACTCTTGTGGAGCAGATTGACTGCCGAACGGAATATCTTATCAACGACGAAGATTCGATTGAGGATGT
>JAITPL010000181.1 GCA_031289445.1 Tannerella sp. | reverse complement strand
ATATCATACCACTTGAGAATCTTCTTGATGTCGGTAGGATAAACCTTCTCGCGGTCGAAATTGGGCAGTACCGTCCCGAAATACTCCCGCAAATCGTCGTTTTGCACTTTCGCGAAGTCGATGGAAACATTCTTGCCGCCCTCTTTCTCTTTGATTGCCGTAAGCACCTCGCGGATAGACGTTTCGCCCTCGTCAATATAGACAGAGACGTCGCTTAGCGAGATGACCTTGTCGTGCGCATAAGCAGGGACGCGCTTCTTGTCGGAGATTGATTCTACCACCAAGAGATTTTTCGCTCTGGATACGAGCTTGTACAGACCGGGTTTACCGGATATAGACAATATTTCTTTCAACATAATTCTAAAATTTTACTGTTTTAATGCCACAAAGGTAAGAAAATAAAACCGTTTCAGTCCTTAAACTTGGCTGTGAGATACTCGCGGTTGAGGCGAGCGATATTGGTGACGGAGATATTTTTCGGACATTCCATTTCGCAGGCGCGAGTGTTAGTGCAGTTACCGAAGCCTAACTCGTCCATCTTGGCTACCATGGCTTTGGCGCGACGAGCCGCCTCTATCTTACCTTGCGGCAATAGAGCCAGCTGACTGACCTTGGCCGAGACGAAAAGCATGGCCGAGCCGTTTTTGCAGGCTGCCACACAAGCCCCGCATCCTATGCAGGCCGCCGCATCCATAGCGAGATCGGCGTCTTTCTTGGGGATGGCGATAGCGTTTGCGTCGGGCACGCCGCCGGTATTGACCGAAACAAACCCGCCGGCCTGTATTATCTTGTCGTAAGCCTGACGGTCAACCGTCAAGTCGCGGATAACAGGGAAGCCGGCCGAACGCCACGGCTCTATAGTAATAGTTTCGCCGTCGTTGAACTTGCGCATGTGGAGTTGGCAGGTCGTAACAGCCGTGTCGGGGCCGTGCGGATGACCGTTGATGTAGAGCGAGCACATACCGCAAATACCTTCGCGGCAGTCGTGGTCGAAGAACACCGGCTCGCGGCCCTCGTTAACAAGCTGCTCATTAAGCACATCCAGCATTTCGAGGAACGAACTGCCCTGTGATATGCCTTTCAGTTGATAAGTCTCGAATGCGCCTTTCTCTTTCGGACTTTTCTGGCGCCAAACCTTTAATGTTATATTTATATTTTTATCCATGGCTAATTAATTTTTATAGTTTCTCTGTTGACGTACAACAAACTCGTAATCAAGCGCTTCCTTGAGCATCACCGGGTCTTTGTCTTCACCTTCATATTTCCAGCATGAGACGTAGGAGAACTTGTCGTCGTGGCGAAGGGCTTCACCTTCTTCCGTCTGGTGTTCGAGGCGGAAATGACCGCCGCACGATTCTTCGCGGTCAAGCGAATCGCGTGCAATCAGCATACCTATCTCGATGAAATCGGCAAGGCGCAGAGCCTTTTCGAGTTCTACGTTCAGGTCGTTAGGGCTACCGGGTATCCTCAGATTACTCCAGAACTCTTTCTTCAAAGCCTTGAGCAGTTCAAGCGCTTCGCGTAGGCTTTTCTCGTCGCGAGCCATACCGACGTGATCCCACATGATATGACCCAGTTCCTTATGAATACTGTCAACCGAGCGTTTGCCGTTGATAGCTGTCAGTTTGGCTATTCGTGCCTGTATAGCTTTTTCGGCTTCAACAAATTCGGGCGCATCTATCGAGAAACGCGGTACCTGTATCTGGTCGGCGAGATAGTTTTGGATAGTGTAGGGCAACACGAAATAGCCGTCGGCAAGTCCCTGCATCAGCGCGGAAGCTCCGAGGCGGTTAGCTCCGTGGTCGGAGAAATTACACTCGCCTATAGCGAAGAGGCCGTTGATGGAGGTCATCAGTTCGTAATCAACCCAAATACCGCCCATAGTGTAGTGGAGTGCGGGGAATATCATCATCGGCGTCTCGTAGGGATTGTCATCGACGATTTTTTCGTACATCTGAAAGAGGTTGCCGTAGCGAGCCTCTACCACGTCCTTGCCGAGACGGTTGATAGCTTCGGCGAAGTCGAGATAAACAGCCTGACCTGTACCTACTCCGAAGCCTGCATCGCAGCGTTCCTTGGCTGCGCGTGAAGCGACGTCGCGGGGAACGAGGTTACCGAATGCCGGATAGCGGCGTTCCAGGTAATAGTCGCGGTCTTCTTCCTTTATATCGGTCGGTTTGAGACTTCCTGCGCGGATAGCCTCGGCGTCTTTTTTATTCTTCGGCACCCAGATACGTCCGTCGTTACGCAGTGATTCGGACATCAGGGTCAGCTTCGACTGAAACTCGCCATGAACCGGAATACAGGTAGGATGTATCTGCGCCATGCAGGCATTCGAGAAATAAGCGCCTTTCTTGTAGCATTGCCATGCAGCCGAGCCGTTGGACGCCATCGCGTTAGTCGAGAGGAAGAATGTATTGGCATATCCGCCGGTTGCTATCACTACGGCGTGCGCGGCATAGCGTTCAATCTTGCCTGTTACGAGGTTGCGGGCGATAATGCCGCGGGCGCGACCGTCTATGACTACAACGTCGAGCATCTCGTAGCGGGTGTACATCTTAACCTTGCCTTTGCCTATCTGGCGGCTCAATGCCGAGTAAGCGCCAAGCAGTAACTGCTGTCCGGTCTGGCCGCGCGCATAGAATGTACGCGACACCTGTGCGCCTCCAAACGAGCGGTTGTCGAGCAAGCCGCCGTACTCGCGGGCGAAAGGTACGCCTTGCGCGACACACTGGTCGATAATGGAGTTGGATACCTCCGCAAGTCGATAGACGTTAGCTTCGCGGGCGCGATAATCGCCTCCCTTGATTGTATCGTAGAAGAGGCGATAAACCGAATCGCCGTCGTTCTGATAGTTTTTGGCTGCATTGATACCGCCCTGCGCCGCTATCGAATGGGCGCGGCGGGGCGAGTCCTGAATGCAGAAATTCAGTACGTTGAAACCCATTTCGGCCAGCGATGCGGCAGCCGAGGCGCCTGCAAGTCCCGTCCCGACGATGATAACGTCAAGGCGGCGTTTGTTGGCCGGGTTTACAAGTTTCTGATGGTCCTTATAGTTTGTCCACTTCTCGGCTAATGGCCCCTGTGGTATTTTTGAATTTAGTTCACTCATGAGAATTTAATTTTAGATGTACATTGATTAACAGCAACCGCCGCCGAGGCTTTGGACATAGAAGAAAAGCGTTACGAAAGCGAAGCCGAGGAAGATAAGGGTGGCAAGTATGTCGCCGACCGCTTTCCAGCGGTTGAGCCAAACCCCGTTGCTCAAGCCTGTTGTCTGGAGCGCGCTCCAGATGCCGTGCGTCAAGTGCAACCACAACGCCACGTACCATACAAGATACGCTATAACCACCCATAGATGGCTGAAGTAATAGGCCACAAAGCCTGCACCGTCCTGCGGACTGAGGGGCGTCGTGCCGCCGCAAAGCTCTACCTCGTGATGTCCGATAAGTTCGGCGAACATCATTTTGTACCAGAACTGGCTGAAGTGCAGCAGCATAAAGCCAACGACTACAAGTCCGATGATGAACATGTTTTGTGAAGCCCAACTGACGCCTTTTGGCCGCGTTTTGACGGCGTAGGCATTATTACCCCGCGCCTTGCGGTTAGCCAGCGTCAGTATTAGCGCATAGATGAAGTGAATGGAGATAATTCCCGCAATCACTACGGTTCCGGCGACAGCGTACCAGTTAGCGCCGAGCAGGGCGCAGATGGTGTTATACGCATCGGCCGAGAAGACCGCCGCCACATTCATGGATAAGTGAAAAAGCAAGAATAATACCAGCACGCAGCCGGAGATACTCATTACCAGTTTCCTTCCGATAGAAGAATTAATTAACCACATAAGAATCTGATTTTTAGTTATATAATAATTTTTTCTGTTCTTTTCAGACTGCAAAGATAATGAAAATAAATTAGAAATTAGAAAT